>NZ_CAJFGT010000083.1:0-10846 GCF_904377885.1 Flavonifractor sp. An112
GCCCTCCAGCAGCCAGGCCTTGACGATCTTCTTCTGGAACTTGTAGGTGATCTCCTCCAGGTACTTGTCCATCTCGGGATAGTCCTCCAGGAAGAGCTCATGCCAGTGCTCGATAAGGGCGTTCCAGCGCTCCTCACGCACGTTCTTGTCGTCGGTGTCCATGGCGGCCTTGGCCTCGTCCATGGTAGCCTCCACGATCTTGTCGAACAGCTCCTGATCGAAGTCGGCGTGATCGTAGGTCATCTTCTCCTTGCCGATCTCAGCCACGATCTGGTTGATAAAGGCCACCTGGGCCTTGATCTCCTCGTGGGCCTTGACGATGGCATCATACATGATGTCGTCGGGCAGCTCCTTGGCGCCGGCCTCGATCATGATGACCTTCTTGTCGGTGGCGGCCACGGTCAGGTCCAGCTGGGAGTTGTGCTTCTGCTCGTTGGTGGGGTTCATGACGATCTGGCCGTCCACATAGCCCACCTCCAGGCAGCCGATGGGGCCAGCCCAGGGAATGGGGGAGAAGGCCAGGCAGGCGGACACGCCGATCATGGCGGTGACCTCGGGAGAGCAGTCCCGATCCACGCTCATGACGGTGGCGGTGACCACCACGTCGTTGCGGAAGTCGTAGGGGAAGAGGGGCCGGATGGACCGGTCGATGACGCGGGAAGCCAGCACGGCGGGCAGGGAGGGCTGACCCTCACGGCGCATGAAGGAGCCGGGGATACGGCCCACAGCGTACAGCTTCTCCTCGAAGTCCACGCTCAGGGGGAAGAAGTCCACGCCGTCCCGGGGACGGGGGGACACAGTGACAGCCACCAGCACGGTGGTCTCGCCATAGGTGACCATGGCGGACGCGGTAGCCAGCTCGGCCACCTTGCCCACGTCGATGGTCAGGGGACGGCCCGCCACCTCAGTCTTGTACACATGACGGTTGGTGAATTCCTTGTGCTTGATCACGGTTGACATGGGGAAAATCCTCCTTTTCATTGGTGTTTCCCCACCCGCCAGAGCCTGACTCTTTTAGCACTTGAATCCGGGTCCGCAGGCCGTCAGGCCCAGATTCAACTGCTAAAAGTATGCTCTGAGGAGTGGGAAGAAGGGGTGGCACGGAGGTCCGCGCCACCCCTATTCAATACATAATTACTTACGGATGCCCAGCTTGGCAATGATGGCACGATAGCGCTCGATGTCCTTGGCCATCAGGTAGTCCAGCATCTTGCGGCGCTTACCGACCATCTTCAGCAGGCCGCGGCGGCTGTGGTTGTCGTGCTTGTGGATCTTCAGGTGCTCGGTCAGCTCCTGGATGCGGGCGGTCAGAATGGCGATCTGCACCTCGGGAGAGCCGGTGTCAGTGGGATGAGTGCGGTTGGCTTCGATAACAGCAGTCTTTTCGTCCTTACGGATCATGGTTAGGTTCCACCTTTCAATCAATGTGCCCGCGGGCTGCGTGACCGGCCGGTGTAAGCCGGGAGACGAAGTCCGGGGTAAATATCGTCTGTTCACAGACTTAGATAGTTTATCATAGTCTGGCCCCATTGTAAAGGATTCATTCGGAAAATTTGGGGTCTTTTTTTGCTTTTTCAGCGGTACAAAGCCGCCTCCGGCTCCTTCAGCCACTTGCCGAATTTATAATAGATCAGCAGGGCCACCGAGGTGGTGAGCCAGGTGATGGGGTAGCTGGCCTCCACCATGACGATGGTATGGTACTGGGGCACCACCAGGAAGAGCCACAGCAGCCGCAGGCCGCACACGCCGAACACCGAGATGAGCATGGGCACCAGGGACTTGCCCGCTCCCCGGATGGCGCCGGGCAGCAGCTCCACCAGAATATAGGTGACATAGCAGGGAGCCAGGAAGACTACCATCTCCACGCCGATCTCCAGCACGTCGGGGTCGGGGGTAAAGATGGACAGGATGGGCCGGGCCAGCAGCACCAGGAAGGCGCTCATGGCAATGGTGATGATGGCGCTCATGCCCACCGAGATTTTTACGCTCTTTTTCAGCCGGTCGTATTTGCCCGCCCCGTAGTTCTGCCCGGCGAAGGTGGTGAGGGCCTGGGACAGGGCGGTGATGGTCATCCAGAACAGGATGTCCATCTTGCCGTAGGCCGTCCATGCGGCCACCGCGTCGGTGTCAAAGGAATTGATACAGGCCTGAATGACGATGTTGGAGGCGGAGTACATCACCGACTGGAGGGCGGTGGGCACGCCTACCTTCATAATGGCGGACATGGGCTGCCGGTGGAGCTTGAGCTGGCTGGGGAAGAGCTGGAAGGGGGCGCCCTGGGAGCGCATGAGGGAGATCACCACCAGCACCGCCGACAGCACCTGGGAAGCCACGGTGGCAATGGCCACCCCCAGCACCCCCAGGGGAATGACCACCACCAGCAGCAGGTCCAGCACGATGTTGCACAGGGATGCGGCAATGAGGAAGTACAGGGGACGCTTGGAGTCGCCCACCGCCCGGAGCACGCCGGTGCCCATGTTGTAGATCACGTTGGGGATCATGCCCAGGAAGTAGATCCGCTGATAGAGGATGGCCCCAGGCAGGGCGTCGGCGGTGGTTTCCATGGCCCGGAGGGCCCAGGGCGTCAGCACAAAGCCCACCACGGTAAAGACCGCCCCAATAATGACCGACAGAAGCATGGCGGTGTGGACGCTCCTGTGGACCTCCTCCCCCTGGCGGGCGCCGTATCGCTGGGCGATGACCACCACCGCGCCGGCGGCCAGGCCGGTGAAAATGCCCACGGTCAGGTTGACGATGACGCCGGTGGAGCCCACGGCAGCCAGGGCCACCTTGCCTACAAACCGGCCCACCACCACCGTGTCCACCGTATTGTACAGCTGCTGGAAGAAGGTGCCGAACCACAGGGGAAAGAATAGGGCTAATAGTTGTTTCCAGATCACGCCCTGGGTGATATCGCCCACGGGACGGGCCAGACGCATGACAGATCCCTCCAGAAAAAGTAAACTGACGCGGCCAGAGCCGCAAGAGGATTGTACACGGTTTCCCCGCAAAAGGCAAGGGGCGGCATCTGCCGCCCCTTGCCTTTTGCAGTTATACTCGTTCCGGCCCAAACACCTTGGCCTTGTAGTAGGACTCGGCGTTGTACAGGGCGGCCGCGGGGTTGTGGCCCAGCACCCGGTCCTTGGCCACCAGGGTGGTGACCAGAGCGTCGGAGTATTTGTAGAACAGGCTGTCGTGACCTACGCACAGACCCACCACGATATTGAGCTGAGTCCCCGCGGCGTTGAGCATTTTGGCCTGAAAGATGGGGTTGCAGGCGGCGGAACCGCAGTCAATACAGCTGCGTGTACAAGCTTTTTCTTCCATTATGATCCTTCTTTCCCAGGGTATGGACCGCCCGTCAGGGCGTTTTCTTTATTTTAAATACAAAATATACCGGTTGTAAAGCCCCCAGGCCCCTTTTTCGCCGGGCTTGACAGTCCAATCGGGCAACCCTATAATAAGTAATATTATTATAAGTATCATTATTATATGGAGGAGAACCTATGGAATCGCTCCACTACCTGCTCATGAAGGCTCACACCATGCTGAACCGCCAGATCATCACCCGGGCCCAGGAGATCGGCCTGTCTCCCGGCCAGCCCAAGGTGCTGGAATATCTGCTGCTCCACGGAGAAAACAATCAGAAGGCCATTGCCGACTTCTGTGAGATCGAGCCGGCCACAGTAGGAAACATTCTGCTGCGGATGGAGCAGGCCGGGCTCATTACCCGGGGCAACCGGGAGGGGAACCGCCGCTCCCTGTATGTGACCCTCACGCCGCTGGGGTGGGAGGCCGCCCTGGGCATCGAGCGCATCTTTCAGGCTCAGGAGCAGCTGGCCTCCGCCGACATGACCGGGGAAGAGGTGGAGCAGCTGCGGGTCCTGCTGGACAAATTCTGCCGCTCCGCCCTGAGAGAGGCGGGTGACCAGGTATGAGAACTGCCCGTTTCGGCCAGCGGCTGCTCACCCTCTGTGTGGGCCTGCTCATCATGGCCTTCGGGGTGGCCTTCTCCATCAAGGCCGGGCTGGGCACCTCTCCCATCTCCAGCCTGCCCTATGTGGTTAGCCTGTTTACTCCCCTGACGGTGGGCGTTGCCACCATCGCCATGCACTGCGTCCTCATTCTGCTTCAAATTCTGCTCCTGCGGCGGAATTACCATCCCGTCCAGCTGACCCAGCTGCCGGTGGCCATCTTGTTCGGCTACCTCACCGATTTCGCCGTATGGGCCCTCCAGCCCATCCCGGTGACCTCCTATCCGGAATCGATACTGCTCTGCCTGGTGGGCATTCTGCTGGTGGGAGTGGGGGTCAGCTGCGAGGTCAACGCCGGCCTGGTAACTCTGGCCGGTGAGGGGCTGATTCTGGCTGTCTGCCAAACCTTCCGCCTCCCCTTCCCCAGAATCAAGGTCTGCTTTGACTGCACGTTGGTGATTCTGTCCATTATCCTGGGTGTGATCTTCCTGGGTCATCTGGCCGGGGTACGGGAAGGCACCGTGGCCGCGGCAATATGCGTGGGTCTGGTATCCAAGCAGGCCACCCGGCTGCTGTTCCATCCCGATCCCGCAAAAGCCACATCATAAAAAAAGCGCGGACCTGCCTGACAGGTCCGCGCTCTTTTGTTTAAGGACAGGGAGACAAAATGGGGGCACAGGCGCCGCTGCTCTGCCAGTCCTCCCACCGGCGACGGCACAGCTGGTGAAAAGCGCTGGCGATGTGGATGAATTCCTGGGGGAGAAGGCTGTCCGCCTGGGCACGGATCCCCTCCATGGCGGGAGGGATACGGCCCTGGACCCAGGCCTCCGTTCCACCGGCCTCCACGGTGTAGTAGGTCCAGGCGATGGAACCGGCCATGGCTCCGGTGGTGTCGCAGTCGCCGCCGATGGAGACGGCGCCCCGGACCGCGTCCTCAAAGTCGGCGGACTCCAGAAATGCCACGATGGCCTGGGGCACCGAGCCCTGACAGGACACGTCAAAGTGGTAGTCTGCCCGGATGGAATCCAGGGTAAAGTCCAGGGAATAAAAATGCTCGGCCACATACTGCCGGATCTCCTCTTTGGAGGCCCCCGTCTTGGCCAGGAAGAGGGCGGCGGCCACCGCCTCCGCACCTTTGATCCCCTCCGGGTGGTCGTGGGTGACGGCGGCGCTGACCCGGGCCAACTCCAGCGCCTCCTCCAGTGTCACCGCCGCCAGGGCACAGGGGGAGACCCGCATGGCGGAACCATTGCCGTAGCTGCCGTAGGGCGCAGGGTTCTCCCGGCGGAGCCAGTCGGCAAAGCGTCCGCCGTAGGCGCCGGTGGGATGGGGATATCTGCGGCCGAAGTCCTGCATTACCTCCACCAGCAGCCCCGAAAAATCCCGGTGGTTCTCCGGCTCCTGCTGACGGAGCAGGATGGCCTGGGCCACGGCGGCGGTCATAATGGAGTCGTCCGTATAATCGCAGCCCGGCGAAAACAGCGGGAAATCCTTTGTCTTAATGTTGTTGAATTCGTATTTGGAGCCGACGATATCGCCGATGAACGCACCATACATAGGGATACCTCCCAATCAAACTTGATGGTGAGAGTATACCGCACCTTAAGGGGCGGCGGGTCGCATACCAGGCGACATCCTGGGCCTGGGCGGCTCACAGACCGTCCCGCACCAGCCGGGCGGCGGTCTCCACATGAACGGTGCGGGGGAAGAGGTCCACGGCGGTGGCGGTGTCCAGCTTGTACCCAAGGGCGGCAAACCGCTTCACATCCCGGCCCAGAGTAGCCGGGTCGCAGGACACATAGACCACCCGCTGGGGAGCCATCTGGGCAATGGTGGCCACCACGTCCTCCGCCAGCCCCTTCCGGGGCGGGTCCACACAGATCACGTCGGGGCGCACTCCCTCCCGGGCCAGCTGCCGGGCGGCCTCGCCGGCGTCGGCGCACAGGAACCGGGCGTTTTCAATGCCGCTGCGGCGGGCGTTCTGAATGGCGTCGTCCACCGCCTGGGGCACCACCTCGGCCCCCCACACCATACCGGCCTGCCGGGCCATCACCAGGGAAATGGTGCCGATGCCGCAGTACAGGTCCAGCACGGTCTCGGTGCCGGTGAGCTGAGCCAGCTCCACCGCCTTGCCGTAGAGCACCTCGGTCTGGTCGGGATTGACCTGATAGAAGGAGGGGACGGACAGGCGGAAGTCGGAGCCGCACAGGGTGTCGGACAGGAAGTCCTGTCCCCAAAGCGTGCGGTAGGAGTCCCCCAAAATCACGTTGGTATGGCTCTTGTTGACCCCCAGCACGATGCCCACCAGGCCGGGCTCGGCCGCCCGGAGGACGTGCACCAGCTCGCTCTCCCGGGGGACCCCCACGCCGTTGACCAGCAGGCAGCACAGGCTCTCCCCCCGGCGGTTGGTGCGGACATACACATGGCGTACCAGGCCCGTCCTGGCCTTCTCGTTATAGGCCGGAATGGAATACTCCATCATCCAGTCCTTCACCGCCCCCCGCAGGCGGGCGGTCGCCTGGCTCTGGAGCAGGCAGTCCTTCACATCCACCACCTTGTGGGTGCGGGACTGGTAGAATCCGATGCGGGGGCCGGGGGCAACAGGAAATTGTGCCTTGTTGCGGTAGCGGTCAGGCCGGGCGGCCCCCAGAATTTCCGTCACATGGATATCCGCGCCCCCCAGACGGCGGAGGCAGTCCTCCACCCGGGTGCGCTTGGCCTCCAGCTCCTCGGCATAGGTGATGTGCCGGAAGGCGCAGCCGCCGCAGCGGTCATAATAGGGACAGTCGGGGGTGATCCGGGCAGGGGAGGGTTCGGTGATCTCCCGCACCACGCCCCACAGGGCGGAGCGGCCCACATGGGTGAGCCGCACCTGGCACAGCTCGCCCCGGACGCCCCCCTGGACAAACACCACCATGCCGTCCAGCCGGGCCACACCGGCGCCGTCGCTGCTGTAGCCCTCGATGCGCAGGGGATAGGTATGGCCTTCCAGAGGCTTATTGGGCTGCATACATACTCACGTCCTTCAGCGTATCATAGGGAATGGTGACCTCCACCGGGGAGTGGATGCCGGTCAGGGTGTTGCCCTGAATCCAGAACACATAGCCGTCGGAGGTGAGGCAGAACTGCTCCGGCTGGTAGGCCGCTGTCACAGCCGCCTGGGTAAAGTCCCCGGCGGACAGCTCCGGGCTGGCCAGGAAGGCCTTCACCACCCGGTCCTGCACGGCCTGAGCGTCGGTAAAGAAGTCGGTAAAGGTCAGCTTGATGCCGGTCTGGGGATCAAAGTTCTCCCCCAGCTCAAACACGGTGGGGTAGGCCGCCCCGCTGTTGATGTACCAGGTGCGGCGGATGCTGATGACCTGATCGGTGGAGAGCACCACCTCATAGCTCATCTCCTCGGTGACCGGCGTAAAGGAGAAGCCGGCGGCCTTGGACACGTCGCAGTCCGCCACCACCTGCTCATAGTTGGCCTCGGCGCTCTCCATGCGGCTGGCGCCGTCGGCCTTGTACCAGTCGTTGATCACATCGCCGGCAGGGCAGGTGTCGGTATTCTGCACCATGGGCAGGGTATAGCGCACCGTCATGACCTGGGTGCCGTCCCCGGCGGTATAGGTCTGGGTAAAGACCTGCTCCCCCCACTGGGGCGGTTCGGGGGTGGGGGTGGGTTCCGGCGTAGGCGTGGGGGTAGGGCTGGGGGTAGCCGTGGGGGTGGGCTCAACCGTGGGGGAGGGGGTGACCTCCGGAGCCTGTCCGCCGCAGGCGGTCAAAAAAAGGGCCAGAGCCAGGGCGGCAGCCCCGGTCAGAATGGTCTGTTTTTTCATGGTAACCTCCATTGTACTGTGGGCGGCAGGCCGCCCGGCGCATGAGATGATTTAGACATTTTAACACCCGCACCCCTGTGCCGTAAATGGAAAAACGCATTCTGTAAACATTTGTGACCATTCCGGCCCTCAGGCCGCGCCGCTGAGGAGGGCGGCCAGTACCCCGCAGCATGGCAGGGTGAGAATGGACAAAAGGGTGCTGACGGTGACCAGCTGGGCGCTGGTGGACACGTCCTGATGATAACGCTGGGCGAACATGGCGGTAATGCTGGCGGTGGGCACTCCGGCCAGCAGCACCAGGGTGCAGTAGAGGTCGGGCTCCGGGTGGAGGGGGTAGAGGATCAGGGCGGTGAGCAGGGGCATGGCCACCAGCTTGAGGCCGCAGGCCAGAAGAATGGCCGGGCTGCGGAACACCGCCCGCCAGTCGGCGTTGGCCATCTGGGCCCCGATGATGACCATGGCCAGCGGGGTGTTCATACTGCCCAGAAAGCTGACGGCGCTGCCCACCATGGAGGGCAGGGTGATCCCGCACAGGAAGAGTACCAGGGCCACCACCGTACCCAGAATCCCCGGATTGAGGACGGCCTGTTTCAGGGAGACCTGCCTGCGCCCTCCCATGAGCACCACGCCCTGGCTCCAGTTAAAGGCGTTGAACACCATGAGATTGATGACGCCGTAGACCATGGCCTGCTCACCCAGCACCAGCTGAATCAGGGGCAGGCCCATAAAGCCCACGTTGCCGTAGAGAGTGCCGAAGCGCAGGGCCTTGCCGGTAGCGGGGTTCTGCCGCCGGAACAGGGGAATGGACAGCAGGCAGTAGAGCACGTACAGCCCCGCCACCAGCAGGGAGGTATATCCCATGGACCCCAGCAGGGCAGGGGTCCGCTCGATCTGCATGGAGTCTACCAGCATACAGGGGAGCACCACGGTGAGCAGCAGATTGGTCATCTGCGGAATGGCCGCCTGGGTCAGCAGCCCCCGCTTGGCCAGGGCAAAACCCGCCGCCATCATCAGAAACATGGTCCCCACCTGGGAGGACACCATCAGCAGATAGTCCACCATTGCCGTTCCCTCGTTTTTGTACAAAAATTCGTTTTATTGTATCATTAAATGGGGATAGAGGCAAGGCAGCAGGCCCTCTCCGGCGCAAAAAGAAGCAGCCGGCGCGCAGACGCGCCGGCTGCCGGGATCATTCATACTTTTTGCCCACCAGGTAGAGGGGGAGAAACAGCCCGCCCAGGGTGAGGGCCAGGATGACCCCGATCTGCGTCATTTCCCACAGGGTGGGGCAGAGCAGCCCCAGCGCCAGGGACAGCAGGGGCATACCCGCCATAACGGCGCAGGACCACGCCCGGCCCACCGTAACGATGTGGGGCCAGTTGCGGTTATTGAAGTTCAGGCCGGGCACATTCATGCGCAGCGGCCCGTCCCGCACCATGCCCAAGGGGTACCGGTCATAGACCTCCGGCAGAGTGAGCCGGGTAAAAAAGCAGAACCAGGCCCCAAAGATGGCCCCCAACAGCACCGGGGTCCACAGGGCCTCGGGCACACCGGTCCACGCCCAGTTGGCCCACAGTCCCAGGCCTCCCGCCAGCAGGGAGAGCACATACCACAGGGGCCACAGGCTCCTCTCCTGCCAGGCCCGCTTGGGCCTGCCCCCGGCGCAGCGGATGGCAGTTTTTACCACATCCTCCACCGCCTCCGGCTCCAGGGGTTTCTCCTGCCGCTTGCAGAGCAGCAGCTCGGTCACCGTCACCCCCAGCAGTTCGGACAGGGGGATGAGCAAGGCGGTGTCGGGGATGCTGGCCCCCGTTTCCCACTTGCTCACCGCTTTGTCGGTAATGTGGAGCTGTTCCGCCAGCTCCCGCTGGGTCCACCCCTTCTTCTTCCGCAGCCCGGCCACAAAGGCCCCGAAGGCCGCCTTGTCCATGTCGTACACGTCCATCACCTCGCCCCTCCAGCATACCCTACGGCGGGGAATTTGGCAACCGAACAGCGGTAGAGTGCCCGGCTTGCAGGGGATTGGGCTGATGCTGCTGAGTCTGCTCCTGATCGTCGGCTTCAACAGCGTGGGCTGGCTCTATAAAATATGTAACGATGGTGACCAACGGGTTGGTGCCCGGTCCAGCCCTCTCTTGTAAATTCAGATAGAAACGCAAGATTATTGACATGATGGATGATGGGTAGTATGATTATATAAAATCTAATGGAAAGCGAGGTGCTCAATTATGAGAAATAACAGAACGCTCACAAAATCTGAATATCTTTTGAGGACCTCGGTTGTATTATACTAGTTTTTTATAGAATCTTTTGCCGTGGTTTCTTAACCACGGCTTTTTGTTGCAATCTTCTGTCCTCTATAGATATTCATACAAACTCGACTTATCAATGAAGTCAGAACAATTTATGGAGGAATTTATGATTCATCTCAGAAAAATTACAGAAGAAAACTTTATTGACGCATTTCATCTCAAACTTGCGCCTGGACAAGAACGCTTTGTTTCACATCCGATTCGCAGTCTGGCACAGGCTTATGTTTACAGAGAGCAATGCCAGCCGTTTGGAATATATGAGGATGAAACGATGGTTGGCTATGTTATGGTGATTTACGATTATGATATCCCTGAATATGACATCTGGCATATGATGATCGATGAATCCTATCAGAAACGGGGCTATGGCAGCGCTGCCTTGGATCGGGTGCTGGATTACATCAAATCCAAACCTTTTGGCTCTTCCAATCGGGTCACCTTAACCTGTAACAGAGAGAATATCCAGGCACTGAATTTGTATCAAAGCAAAGGCTTTACAGAGACCGGAGCAGCAAACGAAGATGAAATAGAGCTATCCTTGATGATGCAGTAACAAATTCCCAAGCCTCAGCGGGCTTTGCTGACTTTGGACCTCCCCGCAGGAAAAGACGGTATGCAACCCCTCCACGGGGCGCATACCGATAAGGTAAAATAAGTTTCGCAAATTAAAAATGGATAAAAAGAGACATGGTTTGCAGATCTCTGGTAGAATGAAGTTGCGACACACCATTCGAAAGGA
>NZ_CAJFGT010000084.1:0-10657 GCF_904377885.1 Flavonifractor sp. An112
CACAGGGAAAACTGCTGGTTGCCCATCACCACCTGGGGCGATTCCTCCCAGGGCGTCTCGTAATTGTCCAGGGTCTTGGCCCCGTACTTGATGACGGTCTGATTGTACATCTGCACCACCGGGGTGACGCCCAGCACATACTCGTCCAGCTCCATGCAGTAGTCGTACAGCTGATCGGACACCTTCTCGCTGTTCCAGCTGCTGGCCTGGATGTTGATGATGTTGGTGCCCAGGCTCTCGTAGAAAGCCCGCATCTGCTGGTTCTGGCCCTGGGCATAGGACACCAGGATAATGACGGCGGCCAGGCCGATGATGACGCCCAGCATGGTGAGGACAGACCGGGCCTTCTTGGCCGCGATGGACTTGACGGCAATCTTGAACGCCTGCGTCAGATTCACTGGAAGGCCCCCTCTCTGTCTCCATCGTAGATGATGTGTCCGTCGGAAATCCGCACCACCCGCTGGGCGGTGGAGGCGATGCCGTTGTCGTGGGTGATGAGGATGATGGTGGAGCCCTCCTCATGGAGCCCGTGGAGGATCTCCAGCACGTGCTTGCCGGTGCGGGAGTCCAGGGCGCCGGTGGGCTCGTCGGCCATGATAATGGGAGGCTGAGTGGCGATGGCCCGGGCGATGGCCACCCGCTGCTGCTGGCCGCCCGACATCTCGGTGGGCTTGTGCTCCGCCCGGTCGGCCAGACCCACCCGCTCCAGGGCGGCCTCCACCCGGTCCCACCGCTTGGAGGCGGGCACCCCCTGATAGATCAGGGGGAGCTCCACGTTCTCCCAGGCGTTGAGGGCGGGAATCAGGTTAAAGCCCTGAAAGATAAACCCGATCTGCTTGTTGCGGATGTGGGCCAGCTGCTTGTCGGTGAGCTCGGTCACGTCCACCCCGTCCAGATGGTAGTCCCCGTAGGTGGGGATATCCAGACAGCCCAGAATGTTCATCAGGGTGGACTTGCCGGAGCCGGACTGGCCGATGATGGCCACGAACTCCCCCCGGTCCACCGTGAGGCTCACCCCGTCCAGGGCCCGGACCTCACTCTCCTCCCCTTCATGGTAGATCTTGAAGAGGTTTTTTACATCGATCAGCATATCAGCCACCCCAACTGTCGGCGCTCTGGGTGGCGTAGCCGATGAACACCTCGTCGCCCTCATTGAGGCCCCGCTTGATCTCCACCCGGGTGGTATCGGCCAGACCGATCTCCACCGGCACGGCCCAGAAGCCCTCGGGGCACTCCCAGGCGGGATCGGGCTCCAGAATGGCGTTGGCGGGGGCCTCCTTGGACTTGACAAAGACAATGGTGCCGGTCTCCGCGTCGGCCGAGCCGCCGCCCATACCGCTGCTGGCACCGCCGCCCGTGGAGATACCCGGACCGGGCATGACTACCACGCCCAGCTTGCGGACCGAGATCCCGCCGCCAGAATAGCGCTGAGGCACCGCCACCGCGCCGCCGCTGACGGACATATCTCCGTCTATGATCATATCGCCGCCGTCATCGATGATCATATCGCCGCCGTCGTCGGGCAGGGTCTCACCGTCGATCACACTGCCATCGTCGGGCAGGGTGTCGCCGTCCATTTCGCCGCCCATTCCATCCTCTCCGCCGTTCTCGGCAGGGGGAGCGTCCATGCTGTCGGGCAGCGTCACATTGTTGAAGCTGACGTACTTCACAGCGGCCACCGGCACGGTGAGGCAGTTGTCCGACTGGCTGGCCACAAAGGAGTAGCTGACGTAAGTACCGGGGATCATGGAGCCGTCAGAGTTGTCCACCGCAACCACCGCCGGGATGGAGGCCACACCGTTTTCTCCGGAGGCGGTGAGGGAGACGCTCTGCACCACGCCCATGTAGGGGGTGCCGTACTGGTCCAGGTCCACCATCATACCCACCTTGACGTACTGGGCGTTGAGCTCGTCCACGCTGATCTCCACCGTCATCTGGGAGGTATCGGCAATGCTGATGCCCTGGCCGCTCTGTACCTCCTCGCCCTCCATGAGGCTGCAGGACAGAACCGTGCCCGCGATGGGGGCCACGCCGTTATACTTGCTCAGCTCGTCGTTGGCCTCCTTCAGCTTCTCCTGGGCGGCCTTCAGGGCCTCCTCCTTGGCGCTGATCTCCTCGTCGGAGTCCTTGGCGCCCAGCTGGACCAGCACCTGGCCCGCCTTTACGTCGCCGTAGTTGAGCAGGTTGAAGCTCTCCACCGGACCGGAGGCCTTGGCCTTCACCACGGTGGTCTCGTAGAACTCCAGCTTGCCGTTCTGATAGGGGTAGATGGGGGTGCCGTCGGCGGCGGTGAGGGAGGCGGAGGCCTCCATCCCCTCGGTCAGGGTGCCGGGGTTGTCCAGCACAAAGACCACCTCAAAGTGGGTGGCTCCCTCCGGGGAGACAAAGCGCACCTTGTTGATCTTCTCCACCGTACCGGTGCGGCTGCCCATGATGGAGGGAATGGTGATCTGGGCGGTCTGGCCCACCTTGATGCTGTCCTCATAGGCATAGCTGTAGTAGAGGGAGATTCGCAGCTTGGTGTCGTTGACGATGGTGGCGATGGTGTCGCCCTCGTTCACCGTATCTCCCACCTTCAGGTCGGCCACCTCCCGCAGATTGCCGGCATGAGGGGCCTTGATGGTCAGCTCCCCGATCTTCTCGTAGACCGCCTGGAGCTGCTTCTGGCAGTCGTCCACAGTCTCCTGGGCGGCCTTGACGGCCTCCCGGGCCGCGGTGTCGTCCATGCGGTAGAGGGGCTGGCCCTCGGTGACCTGGTCACCCTCCTTCACATAGAGCTCCAGGATGGTACCGGTGCCCGGTGTAACAGTGGCCGATTTGTTGGCCTTGGCCATGCCGCTGCCTTCCACCTTCACCTGGATGGACCCCAGCTGGACGGTATCGGTCATGGCTTCACCCAGTCCAGTCTGATCCTCCCGGAACACAAAGTACCACAGAGCAAAGACAATTCCGGCAATCACCGCCGCGGTAATGAGCAGGCCCACGATCAGCTTGACCTTACTGCGGCGCTTTTTCTTTCTGGGGCCGGAAGGCGCCCCAGCCGGCGGCGTTTGGCCCGGAGCGGGCCGCTCGAGCACAGGCGTCTGTTGATCCGTCATATTGAACTCCTCCTTATGCACTTCCTTGTTCACTGCCATTCTAGCATACCGGGTAAGGTAAGCAATGACAAAGCAATGACAAATTCTTAACAAATCCTTAAGTTTCCCAGTCGACTTTAGGTTGGACATCCGCCAGCACCAGTGTATGCCCTTCCGCAGGAAATCTCCGCCGAAAACCGCCGCTCCTTTCTTTGGTATACGTTTCCTTTTTACAGACGTTTTCCGTCTGAAAAGGTTCCATCTTGGAAGAAAAGCAGGCGGCGGAAGGTAATCCTTCCGCCGCCTGCTTTCGGTTAAAGTTCAATCAGATAGCGCTCATACCCGTTGATCACTCTGGTCTTGCCGTAGCGCTGTTCCCGCTGGATGCTCCGGCCGTAATTCAGATGGGTGTGTCCATGGAGATGGAGGGCGGGCTGATACTTGTCCAGCATCCGGTTAAAAGCCCGGAAGCCGGTATGGGCCAGGTCGGTGCAGGGCACCATGTCCTTGCCCGGCGCATGGGTCAGCAGAATATCAAACCCCTTTTTAAAATACAGCTTTGGGGACAGCCGTATGGCCCGCAGATTCATCTCCCTGTCGGTGTACTGGTGGGGGCCCTTCTTATAGCGCATGGATCCCCCCAGGCCTACGATACGCAGTCCCTGGTACTCATAGTACTGCCCGTCGATACAGGTGCAACCCAGAGGCGGGTCCTTTTCATAGTGCCCGTCGTGGTTCCCATGGACATAGAGCACCGGGCAGTGGGCAAAGGTAGCCAAAAAGGACAGGTAATGGGATTTCAGGTCCCCGCAGGAGAGGATCAGGTCCACCCCCTCCAGCTTATCCGGTGTATAGTAGTCCCACAGGGCGGGGGACTCGTAGTCGGCCACAGCCAAAATCTTCACTTCAGTCCAGCCTCCTCAAAGCCCTGGACTCTCATCCACTCCCTGGCCCGGTCGGTCAGCTCCTCCGGCCTGGGGATGGCCCCCTCCACATAGGTGGACAGCCAGTTCATGGACAGGATCTGCTGGGCGGGCAGCGGGCCGTCATCGCCGTACACCACATGGCCCTGCTGGTTCATCAGCACCCCGTAGAAGGGGTCCAGCCGCTCGGCCCGGATGGCGTCCCGCAGCACGCCGGCCAGACGCCGGGTGCCGGCGGGCAGGCGGCGGGAACAGAGCACATCCACGATTTTCTGGTTCAGACCCCACCAGTAGCTGATAGCACTGCTGCCCCGGCTCTCCTTTTTCCAGCTGCCGTCCAGCACCCGCCGCACCAAGCTCTGGTAAAACCGCCCCCAGTCGCAGTGGATCATGGCCAGATTATGCAGCTCTCTCGACCGGGGCCCGGCGTTAGCGGCCAGCCGGTCCAGGTAGTCGATATACACGATGCCCTTGGCCCGGAGGCTGTCAATGCCCCCGCCCTCCTTCAGGCTGTTCCAGGACAGCAGCACCCGGGCATTGGCGTTGACCATTCTGGCCCCCTGGGCAAATGCGTTGATGCTGGCAATGGTGCCGAAGGTGGGGTAGTCGGCCACATAGCCGATCCATCCGCTGCGGGACAGGGTGCCGGCAATGGCGCCCTTGATAAACTTGGCCTCATACATCCGGGGATAGTAGGTCCGCACCGAGGGATAGGAGTTGTTGAGGGAGCAGTTGAAAAATTTCACCTCCGGATGGCGCACGGCCTGTTTCACGCTGGGCAGCAGCAGAGAGGGATCGGTGGTAAAGATCAAGTCCGCCCCCTTGGCCACCGCATCGTTGATGGCCGCCTCCGCCGCCTGCTCAGTGACGGCATTTTCATAGGAGAGGGTATAGAGCTGGTCATTCATGGTATCCTCCAGCAGGTAGCGGCCGCACTCATGCTCATAGACCCAGCGGGAGGTATCGCTGCTGCCGGCGTGGATGAAGGCGGCGCACAAACGCTCGCCGATAGGATGGAAGGGGAACAGGGGCTTTTTCACCGTGTCCTCCAGCATAAGGGTCACCCCGGCGTTTTCCAGCCGGTTGCGTACCTCCTGCCGGATCATGGGCAGTTCCCGGGCAATCTGGGTGGACAGCTTGCCCTGGGAAGCCTGATAGCCAAACAGCTTCACATATACCAGGAAAGCCAGGGAGATGTACTGCTGATCGGCATTCTCCCGCAGACAGGCATCCCGGAACATATAGTAAAAGGAGCGGAAATCGTGGATCTCCTCCGCGCTCCACGCTTCCCGGCTGGGCCGTCCCATGGCCTCCATCAGCTCCCGGTACTCTCCCGGCCGCCGGAACACCAGGAAATTCAGCCCTGTCATCTGGTAGAAGTTGAGGAACTCGTAGTAGGCGGTCACCTCCGGGTCGTCGGAAGGCCGGGGTAAAAGCCGGGTGACCACCGCCGGAATGGTGATGGCCCCAAAGTATTTCAGCACGCTCACCCGCTTGTGGCCTTCCACCACATAGAAGCGGTTGAGGTATTCCACCGCTTTGATGGGGTCCCGGATTCCTTCATTCAGGTGGGCCTGACAGAGGGACGCCCACTTGCCTGCAAACTCGCTGTCAGCCTCCAGGGCGGGATAAAAGCCGGGGGAAAAGCTGTTGCGCCGCAGCTTGTTGCAGGTACCCACGATGAGCTCGCTGGGCACCTCCACCACGCCCAGGCTCTCCCGCCGCATGGCCAGTTCCTCCGGATCGCCGGGCAGCACCTGCAGGCCGGTTTCCTCCCCCCGGGCTGCCGCCGCCTTGATCTCCTTTTGTCCCAGGCGGAGCGCATTGTGGTATTCCTCCAATACGGGCATATCCGCCGTCCCCCTTTCCAGTTGGTTCTTTCTTCTCTCCCAACAAACTACCACGACCGAAACAAAAATACAATCCCTTTCTCCTTCCGGCTTCTGGTTTTTGGTGGTAATAACATACAAAAAAGGAGCGCTCCGGTTGAAGAATGGCCCAAGCCGTGCTATAGTATTACCTGTTGGGCAGACCCTGGGTGGTCTGCCGTTCACCCATCCGCCCCAATCTATCCGCACCGGCCCTGCCGGTGCGTACCATAAAGGAGATTTTCCTCATGAACGAACGCAATACTCACAAGGGCACTGTTCCCTGTCATACCTGGCGCATGATCCGTGCTCAGGAAGAGGACCTGTACTACAAGCGCCCCGCGGTTCCCGGCCGCCGTCCCGCCATCGTGATGCCCGAGTCCCTGTTGGTTTCCAAGGCTCCCGCAGAGCCTGCTGCCGCTCCCGTACCCCAGGCCGCCCCTGTGGCGGCGGAGCCCGTGCCCAGCATCTTTGACCTGCGCATGGAGCAGTATGGCGACGAGCTGGCCCGGCTGTACCGGGAGCAGTTCCACGGCGACCTGGCCGCCTGGGACCGCCTGACCACTCTGCTGCGCCAGAGCTGGGAGAACCGCCGGGAGGAGCTGTGCGCTCAGGACCAGCGCCGGACCGCCGACGCCGGCTGGTACTGCCGCCGGGATCTGCTGGCCATGGCCGTGGACGCCGCCGGCTTTGCCGGTTCCCTGGCCGGGGTGGCGGACCGCCTGCCCTACCTGAAGGAGTGCGGCGTCAACTTCCTGCGCCTCAACGGTAACGGCAGCCAGGAGGAGCTGGCCGCTCTGGCCGACGCCTGCCGGGCCCAGGAGATCCTGCTGGCCCTGCCTCTGAAGGCCGACGCTCCCCAGGACGCCGCCTCCTTCCACGCCTGGATCGAGCAGCTGCTCTGCCTGGCCGGTCTGGGTGCCGACGCCATCCGCCTGGGTGACCTGTCCCGCCTCCCCCACAGCGTGCTGCGAATGGCCCGCCTCATCTGCCAGCTGGTGTGCCCCGGCGTGCTGCTGATGGGCAAGGCTCCCGCCCACGGCGAGGCCCCCTACTTTGGCAGCGAGGACAAGCCCGAGTGTCATCTGCTCTGCCGGAACAACGGCGCCCTGCTGTGGAACACCCTGGCCACCGGCGACGTGTCCCTCCTCCGCCATGAGGTGGAGGGTTCCCTGTCCTCCGCCGGTCTGTTCCTCAACCGGCTCCACGGGGACAGCGGTCTGGACTGGGCCCTGGACTACGACTGGCTGAAAGAGCACTGCGGCACCGACGAGAATACCCACCGCCAGTACCTCAACGACTGGGCCACCGGCAAGTTCCCCGGCAGCAACAGCCGGGGCGAGTTGTGCCGTGAGGGCAAGGTGTGCGGCACCACCGCCTCCCTGTGCGGCGTGGAAGCCGCCGACTATGAGCAGGACAGCGTCAAGCTGGAGCAGGCCGTGGCCTGCGACCTGCTGCTCCACGCCTTCCTGCTCACCCAGAGCGGTATGCCCCTGCTGACCTGCGGCGACGAGGTGGGCCAGCTCAACGACTACAGCTGCCACGAGGACGCCGCCCGGGCCGATGACGCCCGCAACCTCCAGCACGGCCCCTTCCAGTGGGAGCTGGCCGCTATGCGTGACAATCAGGAGACCCGCCAGGGCAAGCAGTTCCAGGGCCTGCGCCGCCTGGAGCAGCTGCGCGGGGCAGAGCCCGCTTTTGACGCCCGGGCCAATGTGTGGACCTTCGACACCGGCAATCCCCATGTGCTGGGTCTGGGCCGCTGGTATGAGGGCCGCAAGCTGGTGGCACTGTTCAACTTCAGCGGCGACTTTGTCACCGCCGGTGCCCCCGAGGGCGGCGCCTTTGATGAGCTGATCTACGGCGGCCACTACGACGAGATCGGCCATGTGGAGCTCTATCCCTACGGCTTTGTCTGGCTGCTTCAGCAGGAAGCCTAAAAAGCATAAAAAACGGACCGGGAACTCAGGTTCCCGGTCCGTTTTTTCTTTGGTCACCGTTCCGGCAGCGTCCGGACAGCCTTCTCCAACAGCTCCAGCAGCAGGGGCATCTGTTCCCGCTCGGGCAGCATCAGCCGCACCGCCCGGCAGTCCAGGCCCACATAGCTCTCGCAGCTAACTGTGAGCAGCCCCTCCCCTATCAGGTGGCGCTGCAAATGGAAGGTGGGGTCCTCTGTCTCCACATAGAGCATGAGGATGGGGGTACTCTCGCAGGTGACCGCCGCCCGGAGATTGCGTCCATACCGCTTGTTGTACCTCTCTATAGCTGCCAGCAGTTCCCTCTTGCTCACAATCACCGGCTGAATGCCAAAGGGGTCCTCCGGCCGCTCGAACTTGGTCTCCAGCGCGGTCTGGGCCAGCACCCGGGCGATGCCGTTGCTGTTGAAGGGCAGCACCAGCTTCTCCAGCTGAGGCAGCAGACCGCTCTGGGTGGAGCTGACCCCGTAGCCCAGCCGCACCCCGGCCATACCCCACCCCTTGGAGAAGCTGCGGGTCACGATCAGGTTGGGATGGCTGGGGATCAGGTTGATGGCGCTGGCGGAAAAGGGCAGGTACTCGGCATAGGCCTCGTCCACCACCAGCAGCTTTCCCCACTCCTCCGCCCGCCGGGCGATGCGGGCGATGTCCTCCAGACTGACCGGCAGGCCGGTGGGGTTGATGGGATTCTCCACGATGAACAATCCATACTCCGCCGACATCTTGGCCAGATAGTCGTCCACATGGAAGCGGTAGCCGTCGGAGCGGTCCAGATAGCAACACTCGTACACCGAGCCGGTGCAATTCACATGGTCCACATAGGCTGTGAACTGTGGGGCGTGGCCCAGCACTTTCTTGCCTCTGGTGAGGCACAGCAGATTCAGATTGCACAGGATGTCGTAGGAACCGTTGCCCAGGATGATGTGGTCGGCAGTGAGCCACCCCTCCCCCACCCCGTTGCCCCGGTACCAGTTGGCCAGAGCCTCCTTCAGGGTGCCGCCGTGGGGATAGTATTTGATCTCGGCAAAGTTGCCGCCGTGGGCCTCCGTCCGCTGCTCAAAGGCGTGGAGGCGCTGGAAGATACAGTTGCCCAGCAGATCGGCGTTGACCCCCAGGGAGCAATCCAGCTTGATATCCCCCTCCGGCAGGCTGCCTGCATAGTCCTTTGAAACGTAATCCCGCACATAGGGATTGATCTCCAGATGAAACATCCCGCTCCCCCCTGTTACAGCTTTTTCCTGTCTGTGCTTTCAGGATAACACCGATTCTTTTCAAAGGCAAGGTCCATCCTGACAGCGTCTTTGAGGATGACCCGCTGTTTCCACCCCGGTCCAGTGCTTCTGATACACTATGCAGCTGGCAGATTGTTTTCCCCGCTTAATGGGCCTAGAATGGGATTGCATAAAACCATTCTTAACGGAGGTGCCTATGATGAAAAAACGCTTGCTATCCCTTGTGCTTACCCTGTCCCTTTCCCTCTCCTTGTGCCTCACCCCTGCACTGGCAGCCGCCGGGCTCTCCAACTTTACCAAGAGCAAAACCTATACCCCTGGCCAGTTCACCGATGTGGCCTCCTCTACCTGGTACACCTCTGCCGTCCAGGCCGCCTATGAATACGGCCTGATGCAGGGCTCCAGCGACACCACCTTCAATGTGAACGGCAAGCTGACCATTGGCGAGACCGTCGCCATCGCCGCCCGTCTCCACGCCACCTATCAGGGCAATGGATACACCTTCACTGCCAGCGAGCCCTGGTATCAGACCTATGTGGATTACGCCCTGACAAACAGCATCTGTCAGGCCTATCCTGACTACACCGCCGTCATCAGCCGGGCCTCCTTCGCCATGATCCTGACCAATGCCCTTCCGCCCGAGGCGCTGACCGCCATCAATACGGTGGAGGAAAACGGTATTCCCGATGTGCCCAGCGACGCCAACTACCATGACGCCGTCTATCTGCTCTACCGGGCCGGCGTCCTCTCCGGTACCGATTCCACCGGCACCTTTGCCCCCTTCAACCAGATCACCCGGGGTGAGGTAGCCGTCATTCTGTCCAGCATGGTGGACCCCTCTCTGCGCAAGTCCTTCACCCTGAAGGCAGTGGTGAAGCCCACCTCCCTCACCCTCAGCGCCCCCAACTTTGTGGTAAATACCGGCGCCAAGCAGGCCCTGAAGGCCACTGTTTCTCCCGCCAATACCACCCTGCCTGTGACCTGGTCCTCCTCCAACACCAACGTGGCCACCGTGGCCTCTGACGGTACTGTCACCGGCGTCACCCCCGGCACCGCCACTATCACCGCCAAGTGCGGCTCTCTTACCGCTACCTCTGTGGTCACCGTGCAGAAGGTTCCCCCTATCGGCAAACCCACAGGCTTCTACTTCACCCGCAACAGCGTCAACGGCATCACCCTCTCCTTTGACGGAAGGAACAACTCCGGAAAGGCCATCAATTACTACACTGTCCATGTGACCTTCCTGGACCCCATCGGTAACCCCGCCTACGATGAGATCACCCACAAGGCTACCGCCTCTGTGCGCTACGTGGGACCCGTTTCTCCCGGAAGAAGCATCCTTGTTTACAAGCTGATGGGCTATGTGCCCGCCTGCGACGCCATCCGGATCGATACCATTGATCTGGAATATGCCGACGGGACAAAGGAGACCATCGTTTATAACCAGACGACCCATCGGGAGGAACATTTCTGATTCTGCCGCCCGGGTTGCAAAACAGGCATGAAAGGAGCCGCCCGTTGGGCGGCTCCTTTCATGCCTGTATCGTTGGACTTCTCAGCTGCTGGGACAGATATGACAGG
>NZ_CAJFGT010000085.1:0-10406 GCF_904377885.1 Flavonifractor sp. An112
CCCTCAACCAAAATCGTACCGGCGCTATCGGTGACAAATTTGCCGTTGGCGTCGCCTACCACAGTTCCGTCGGCAGTAGTGATCATGAACTCCACATCGCTGAGCGGCTCATGGGTTTCACTGTCGATCTTCTTAATCAGCAGGCTTCCCTTGGGAGAGTTGCCGAAGTACAGCTGTACCACATCCTGCTCCTTGCCGGAGATAAACACGGTCTGGGGTGCGGTGTCGATGACATGGCCATTGGGACTGGCCAGCTCCTCCACGACATAAGTGCCCGCCTCCAGGCCGGTGACGGTAAAGCTGCCGTTGGCGCTGGTCTTATAGGTGCCGATCACGGTGCCGCCGGTGCCGGAGGTGCCGCCCAGGTAGCGCACCTGGAACACAGCGCCCTCCAGGGCCTCGCCGGTGACGGAATCGAACTTCCAGACCACCAGGGCACTGAGGGGCGTGTTCTCAAAAATCAGCTCCACAGCCTTGTCGTTGTCCACGTAAATGGTCTGCTCGGAGGGGTCACGGAGGGTATAGCCGATGGGCGGATCAACCTCCACCACCTTGTACCAGCCGGTGTCCAGCTTATCCAGGTAGATTTCGCCGTTTTCATCGGTATAGTAGAAGTTCTGCTCCAGTTTCTGATAGGTGCCGTTCTCGGTGTTGTCCTTGGCTACCCAAAGCTCAAACTTTGCCCCCTTCAGAGGATTGCCAGTGACGGAATCAATCTTCTTGATGGTCAGGCCCGGTTTCTTCTCGTTCTCAATGGAGATCTCGGTGGTTTTACCGGGCCGCAGATAAACCTCGTGAGGGGTGGAGTCCAGAATGTAGCCGTCCGGGGCCTGGATTTCGGTGACGACGTAGTAACCCTCATCCAGATGGATATTCTCAACGGTAATAGAACCGTCCGGGCCTACGGGGAAGTCTCCGATCTTCACGCCCGCCTTGGTCTTGACTTCAAAGATAGCCCCCGTCAGGGCGTTGCCGTTGATGTCCACCTTGTGGATGGTCAGTGTGGGCCGCTTGTAGTTCTGGAACTGCACCGTGGCGTCCCGGTTCGGCTCCAGTGTCACCTGCTGGGGGGTGGTGTCCAGGATATAGCCCTCCGGCACACTCTGCTCGGTGACGGTATAAACGCTGGGCAGCAGGTTCTCGATGGTCACGGTGCCGTCCTCGCCGGTGGGTTCGGTGGTAATGGTGGGGCCGTCCGCATAGTTCAGCGTGAAGGTGACGCCGGAGATGGGTTCGCCGGTGTCCTTATCAGTCTTGCGGATAGTCAGGTCAGGCCGCTTGTCGTTCTGAATGGTGATTGTAGAGGTCTGGCCAGGAAACAGCTCAACGTGGTATTCGGTGGGGTCTAAAATGTGGTCGGCCACCGTAGCGGTTTCCTTGACGGAGTAGACACCCGGCTCCAGATCCGCAATCAGGATCTCGCCCTGGGAATTGGTGGTACGGTCAAGGTAGTGGCTTCCATCTTCGATTTTGGCAATGCGGAAGGTGACGCCAGCCAGCCGGGAGCCGTCGGCGCTGAGCTTAATCAGCTGGAAGGACGGCTTGATGGAGTTGGTAAAGACGAACTGGGCGTCCTCGTTGGGATCAAGCTGGATAATGCGCTGGGCTTCGTCGATGATGTAGCCGGGGCAGGACTTCTCCGTTACCACATAGGCTCCAGCGGGCAGGTGGGACAGGTCGATCTCGCCGTTTTCATCGGTGGTAAACTCCTCCGGGCCATAGTCACCCGCCACCGACTTGATCTCAAAGACCGCATTGGGGATCACCTTGGACGGATCGGCAGAATCCACCTTAATGAGCCTCATGCCGGGTTTCATATCATTAAAGAAGGTCAGCTCTTTAATGCCGTCACCGGCCTTCAGTTCCACCGACTGGGGGGTGGTGTCCAGGATATAGCCATCATCGCCGGTATCCACCTCAACGGCCCGGTAGGTTCCGGGTTCCAGGTCGGTCAGAAGAATCTCGCCAAATGCGTCCGTGCGGAAGGTGCCCAGGCTCACTTCATCACGGAAAACCTCAAAGGTCACGCCGGACATGGCCAGATAGTTTTTGCGGTCGTACTTGATGATGCGCAGGCCGGGAAGTTCCTCGTTGATGATGGGCAGCGTGGTAGTTTCACCGGCGACTACCGTCGTGGTGTAGATGGTATCGTCCAGTTTCCAGCCAACCGGGGCCGTTGTTTCCTGAACACGGTAGGCTCCGGGCTTGATCTCGGTGAAAATGGCGCAGCCTGCGGAGTTAGTGGTGGCGGTGTAGGTCTGTCCACTTTCGATATGCTCAATGGTGATCACGGCACCGGGCAGGTTCATACCCGTGTTGGACTTCTTTTCGATGCGCAGACTGCCGTAGGGATCATTGAAATAGGTGACTTCCGCAATCTCATCGTATACCACCGTGACATTCTGCGTAGGCTCCTTGCTGATTAAGTAGTGCTGGGGAGCCTCACGTTCAATAACGGTGTAATTGCCGGTTTTCAGCAAGGGGATGAAGATCTCGCCGTTGCCGTCGGTGACAAAGCTGCCAATGCTGTCACCGTCGGGGCCGATAACCTCAAACCGAGCGCCGGCCAGGGGCAGCTCCGTCCCGGTTTCGTATTTCAGAATACGCAGGGCAGTCCCATCGGGTTCATCCTCCGGGTTATCAGCGTAATTGCTGTATGCGGACAGGTTCATGGTAACTGTGGGGTCGGTGTCTACCACATAGTTCTGTAAGTTGCCATAGGTGTCCTTTTCCTGGCATACAGCATAGAACACGGCGTACTTATAGACATTCGTGCTGAAGGAAAGCTGGACACTGCCAGTCTCACCCTGGATGCTGTCTGCCGGGTAGAGCACCTTGAACTGACCGGCGTATCCGTCGCCAGTCCCTTCGGTTGTAATGGTGGTAATATCCTGGTTGTTAAGGTCAACGATCCGGGTTCCTTCGGGAACAGAGGCGGGGTCGGTGAAACCCACATTGACTGTATAATCGCAAATCCAAGTCTTGCTCCAGAAGGTAAATACCTGCTGCTTGTACTGCTTGCCGTCTACGGTGATGGCGTATGCGGTATCACGATCTGGGGTACAGGTGACACTGGGGGAAAGGGTTTCAGTCCAACTGGTACCTCTGGCGTAAATATCCTTTGTTGCCGCAAGGATCTTCTGTGCCCGGGTCAGCTCGTCCCCGGACAGGGAGGGGTTAATTTTCAGATTGTTGATATTCCAACCGGAGATCAGGTAGCACCAAAGCGCCATTTTTGTGGCGTAGTACGCCTGGTACTTGTTCTCCAGGCCCAACTCCGCAAGGCCACGGGTGGGATAGCCATTTGCAATAATACCCATCACCTTGGGATCGCTGGTTTTTTCCTCGGCCAGATAAGAGATGCTTTCACCAACACCCACGGTCTGCGGAACTCCGTACAGGTTCGGGTTGACGCAGTAGGCCGGGATCTCCTTCTGCTGACCGGCTGCGTTGATGTAATTGTAGTAGGTATACTTCTGGGACTGTACCCGCCCGTTGATGGACAGATAAGCCAGCTCATAGCCGCCGTTGTAGATGTCAACCTCGCCCAGGGCGTCCTCCACGGTGTTGGCGGCAGAGGCAAAGCCGGTACAGAGGCTAAGAATGGTAGCAATGCACAACAGAAGTGCAAGCAGTCTCCGTGTCATGGTATGACCTCCTTTTGAATAGTAAAGACGCCCGATGCAATCGCATTGGGCGTCCTTTTCAAGTGGATATGAAATTATTAAATTGCGTGTTTGATGTTGTATTCTGTGCGCTGGAAAACGCCGTTTTTATAAACATCCCACGCTTCCATGTAGTAGGTTCCGGGGGGACAGGAGTTAAAGAGATTGGTGATCTCAGAAGATCTCCAGGGCCAGAAGGTCTGCGGGGTGATTTCCGTAGGGATAGTGAGGGAAATTTTCACCTTCGCATTTCCGCTGGGGTGGAGAACCGGCTTCCCGTCCTTCCACGTTTCGGGGTTATCTCCTATGGCATTAAACAAAGTATACAGCATCCGGCGGGATTCGTAGATGTTGCGGGCAAAGAGATAGTCCTGCCCTGCGCTGCTGTACCGGCGAACCTCCGGGGCGGGGAGTTCTACCTGGGGCATGAGGCTCCAATCGCAGGTGGCGGTGGGCAGTTCAGGGAGAGGGCCATCCTGGAACATATTCTTGTCCCAGCGGCTCACATCCGTAATGGTGTAGGTGGAACCGTCATCGCAGAGAATTTGATCGCCCACTTTGGGCTGGTATCTGGAGCCGGTTGCCGCCGCCGCATGATAGGGGTCTACGGTGGTAGCCACGTTAGCTGGATTCTCAGTCTGTCCGGTAGGTTCTGTGGTAATCACCACGGTGCGGGTGTCGTTGTCCCAGCTCACACCAAATCCCAACTTGTCGCCAAGATCCCGGAGCTGGAAGTAGTTGTTGCCGTTAATCACATAGCCAATCAACTCAATTTCCTGGCCGTCTAACGTGATTCTCTGGTCAATGTCGGTGGTGGGCGTTGCAAGGATGCCAGCAGCATAGGCTACGCTGCCGCCAAAAAGGGCGGCTCCGCAGAACAGTCCTGCGAGAAACATGGGGATATTCTTTTTCATCATCAAAGCCTCCTTGTCTGAGTGATTTCTGCTGACATCATAGCAAGGATATAAAAGATTGTCAAAAAATCAAACCATCTTTGCCTGCACACACCAACGATAAGCAGGCTGATCCATGACGCAGGTGACAAGGGTGATGATGTTGTCATTGGTGGCATCCAGCACCGACACCTGTGTACTGAGGATCTTCTGCACCGAGTACACCTCGTAGGTGCGGGTACCCAGCTTTGTAGTCAGGGTAATCGTATCACCTCCAGACAGCGTATGGATTTTGCCGAAGTGGTTATTCACACCTCTGTTATGGCCTGCGATTGCCACATTGCCATTCCAGATGCTGGTGTTCTCAAAATGCCCCGCCCCCGTAGCCAGGGCGGTGGCGCTCGTTCCCTCGTTGACATTGACCTTCAGCCCGATGGAGGGGATGGACAAGGTGGCGATATAACCGCCGCTGTAATAGAGGGCATCCGTCACCGGCGTATAGGCCGTTACACTGCCGCTGGTGTCCACGCTGGGCAAGGTCGGCACCGTGGAGGTATTCGGGAGGGTGATAGTCCCGGTGGCTCCGGGGACAGTCACCGTCCCGGTGCCCGCCGAGGTGCTATTTCCGGGGCCGGTGTAGATCTGCCCGTCCCGGATCAGATTGGGCGTCAGCAGCTCACCGCTGCCCAGGACGTAGGAGGTGGGTGAGCCGAAGGCGGGCGGGATCAGGGCGGCGTTCTTACTGCGGTCGGTGTTGGCCGGTGCGCTGGTTGTTACATAGATGGTGTCATCCGAGGTGGGTCTGCCGAACAGAGGGTTGTCCGGCGCATCGAAGGAATACTCCAGCGCACTGGCGGGCAGCATGGTAGCTCCCGTCAGGCAGCAGGCGGCAAGCAGCGTGGTAAGCAGTTTCCTCATGTCATTCGTACCCCCGTTTCTTGTTGATGTAGTGTTTGTAGCCTTTCTGTCCAAAGTAACCGGCGCAGCCCAAAGCGCCCACACCCAAAGGGAGCAGCAGCCATTTCCAGTCAAAGGAGAACGGGGCGGACTGCGTGGTGTCAATAGTGGCATCAGCATCCATGCCGGCAGATGCGGAGTCGCCGCTGGAAAATACCGCCGTATAGGTGATCACATCGGTGCTCACCCTGGTGACCTCTCCCACATAGTTTGCCGTAACCACATAGCCGGTGGCGTATTTGCTGGTGGCTGTGCCGGTGTAGGTAGCGGTGGCGGTATAGCGCAGAGCCATATCATATCCGTCGGTCTGAGTGGTTGCAGCCTCCTGCCACTGCACATCGGCCAGTGTTAGTGTCCGGCCACTATCTGTAATGCTCTTGGGGATCAGGGACACATCTGCCCCGGACAGGTTGGGATAGGTGCGGGTAGCCGACACGGTGCGGCTACTGCTCTTGTAGCCTGCGGCCTCTACGGTGATGGTGGTGTGATCCAGGGAGAGAACACCCTGATAGCCGTCCTCGGTCTGTACCTCCAGCTCCGGCTCCAGCATGGCCAGAATCTTTTCCATGTCCTGGGTATCGGAATCCAGGGTCAGAACCTCCACATAATCCTGGGTATCGCTCTCGATCTGTGCTTGCTTGAGAACATCCAGCAGCGTGTAGACCTTTCCCTCACGCTCAAAGTCCTCGGTGGGAATAGCGGAAGGATCGTCCTGGGAGGAGAGGTAATAGACCTTCTCAATGCGGGTAATCCCATTTTCCTCACTTTGCCTTACTTCGGCAGGATAGAGCGGTACCGGATCAGGCGTAGGAATCGTCATGTCGGTCACCCCCTCGGTGGCAGGGGAGGCGGTGCTATCGCTTTCCGCCCCCTGCGGCGTTTCGCTGGGAGCCGCTGCCGCAAATGCAGTGGTCATGATGCCGCAGAGCAGCAGCGTCATGGCACACAAGGTACAAAAGATACGCTTCATCGTTCCAGTCCTCCTTTTGTTTTTTTGCCGTTCTTGGCATGGTGAAAAACGGGAGCGCCCTTTTCACGCTGGGGCTGTCCCTTTTCACGCTGCGCCTGCTGCGCTTTCAGTTCTTCCAGCTTTTTGCGCACGGAGGGACGCTGTTTGGGGTCACTGGTCGTAGTCTCGGTAGCTGCTCTCGTATCTGTCCCGTATTCCCTGGATCTTTCGCCGGATGGAACACGGGACGGCTCTTTTTTTGCGGCCTCGTCCTCCTGACGAATGGGGACGGCAATGCCCATGCGTTCCAGGATACGGTTGATCTGCCGTGCGTCCTTGGCCTTTGCCATGATTTCCACTGTGCCGGTCTTTTCCGCTTTGTTGATGATCGGATAGTACAGGACGCCGTACTGGGTGCTTTCCTTCTTGAACGCAGCCAAGTCCTGCTCGTTGATGGAGAAAATGGTCAGCTCCTCACGATCCTGGATCAGCCGCTTCAATGTGGTTTTACCGGCAACCTTCTGGTTATCGTTGGCAAGGGCAATCAGCAGCGCCGCCAGATTCTTGGCTCCCAGCCCTGCCAGCTTTAGGGCGCTCTCGGTAATCTGAATTCCTTCCCGTACCATCAGATCAGCGGTTTCTCCGCTGGTACTCATGTCTTACAGCCTCCTTCTGATTTTGTGATTTGTTTTCCTCGAACTCCCGTAAGTTCTGCTGAATACCGGGAACCTGCTGTTCGATTCGTTTGCAGAGCGTTCGCTCCTTCCGCAGTTGCCGTAAGGAGGCGGTCTGGCGGTCAATCTCACGGGCGAGTTCTTCTTTGATCTTCTCATCGGTTTCACACCTCCTTTTTGCATAGAGCGGTTGCCTGAGTTCTGTCCGCAGCTGGATCTCCTGCTCGATTTGTGCCTGACGCTCCATAAGTTGCTCCACGGTGGAAATGCCATGCTCATGGAGATATAAAAATTGCGCCTGATAGCGTTCCAGACGGAGCACCTCACGACGCATTTCATAAGAGATTCTTTTTCGGGTCGGCCTTTTGTACCGGCGCAGCAGATAAACGTATCTGAGGTACAGCGCATAAAAGCCAGTGATCTTCTTTTTGCGGACAGTTTTCCAGGAGCCGGAGAAACGATAGCGCCGAACCGGAAGCGGTTGATAGGCCGCAACACGGCCTTCCAAAATAGCCCGCTGCTGCTCCTGGATGCGCCGCTTGATGTCCTCCACGGTGTACCCTTCGCCCAGCCGATCCAGGCGAAAATTACGTTTTGCGCCGGGTGGCCGTACCGTCAGGTATTTGCGGTTAGGGTTTCGGGAAACGGCGTACCCCTTTTTCTCCAACAGGTTGAGAAAGTCGGGAAAGGTAAAGCAGTCACGGATCACCAGATCGATCTCATCCCGGAGCATTTGAGAGAGTGTTGGCTTACCCTCCTGCTGAGCCTTCCACTCGGCATAGTGCTTTCCCTTACTTTCGGGAGACAAGGCTGAGAGATTTTCCGCTTTGCACAGTTCATCTGAGGTTTTACGAATGGTATTGTAGTAGCTAATAGGACTGGAGTGATATTTTTTTCCATCCAAAAAGGAAACTGAATTGATGATGATATGCGAGTGAAGATGCGCCCGATCCAAGTGTGTGCCAACTACAACTTGATAAGCGTCTCCGAATACTTCTTTTGCAAACGCTACACCAATTCTATGAGCCTGCTCCGGCGTAACCTCTCCAGGGGCAAATGATTGAATAAAGTGGTAGCCAAGCACTCCGCCTGTATTGTGAAAACGCTGCTTGACTTGCTGCATTTCCCGATATGCTGTTTCTGGACTACCGCAGTTAATTGCGGTGACAAAGAAAGACTGCTCTGTTTTCTCTGGATTTGTAATATATGTAAGGCCAGCTGCTAACGTTGTTTTTTTGCTATTGGTCACATAGTTCACTCGACTGTCCAATCTGGAACGAATTGCGATCACTTTTGTAATAGCCATTTACAGCTCCAATACCTTTTCCCAAATTTGCTTTACCAAGCACTCTACCACCGCAAGTTCTTGTTGGGTAATCTCATGCTTGCTATTTGCAATTCTGGCAATCTGATTGATATTGTTGCCAATGGCGTTCAGCTCTTTGATCAATGCAGCCAGTTCTTCCGGTGGCTTAGAAGTCAGCTCTATTCCTGCAACAGCATCCCTAACAAATCGTTCTTTTGATACTCCAGCCTTCATTGCTTCTTGATTCAAATGTTCCCATTCTTCATCTGTGAATCGAATGACTTTCGCTTTATTTCGTTTTGCCATATCACAACCTTCCTCTCCTTTTGATATGTGAATAGGGCCAAAATTCAGGAGAGTAGATTCCACCTCATTTCCCCAAACATCCCAGCCAAGTGTGGTCTGACGAGCAAACAGCTCTATACGGGGCAAATCACCTATGAGAGTAACGATTTTTTCACGGACTTCATCAGGCTTTTTGCTGTGAGCTTCAACAGGTGAAATAATGAATTGATGAATGTTGGCCGCTTTCCGCTTTGGGTGTCCTTTGGTGGCCAGGAGGCAAACTTCCGCATTTCCCCTTGTCCAAAAACCCATTCCATAAAACCAACTATCTGCCTTGCGGTTTTTCTTCAGCCAGACAAATGCTACACTTTTGTAAGAGAATCCCCATGCCTGAATCAACTGCAAAGCATTGGGAAGTTGGGGAAATGCCGTCCACAGGAAAAGAACGCAGTCCGAGGCGGAAAGTTCGGCCACGGGCAGCGCACAGAGTTCCTCTAAGCTCATAGTAGAATAGTGCTTTTCTGCTGCTCCGTTCACTCTTGTTTGCGAGTAATTCCATGGTGGATCGGCATAGATAATAGAATATTTTTTTGCCATTATGCTCCTTGTTCAATCGGTTCAGTTCTACTTCACAGGTGGTGGCGAATTAACACTGTATTCAACGGGGGTATTAGGGGGAAGCCCCCTAACAAGCGCATTTTGATACCAAAATGCTATGCTTGCAGGAACAGGCGGCAAGCCGCCTGTTCCTCAATCCACCTTCCCGAAAAAAACTACCGCTCCTCTCCGCCACGGGTTTTCACCCGTCCTGCAATTCCTTTCTGGATTTGCAAATAGTCGTTGTAATCCTTTCCCTTGGGCGGAGGATTGTCCAGCACCTGATACCCGTGCAGACATTGTTGGAGGGCTTGCGCCGCTTCCCGGCCACGCTCGTCGTTGTCCAGGCACAAAATGATTTTTTTAATGCCTGGATTGTGCTGGAGATAGGTTTCCAAAGCCAGCGGAAGTTTCAGCTCTGCGTCGGCTTTTGGGCGATAAATTCCTGAGAGAGAAAGACAGTTGGCGCTTCGCCAGTTCTGCCCCTTTCGTTTTAAGATGCTGAGATAGGAAAGAGCGTCAATGGCGCTTTCAAAAACACACACGCTCTCCCGATTGTTGGCTTGCAGCGGGATACAAAATGAATACCGTTTATCGCTTCCGGCCACCTCACCAACAAAGGTTGAGTGAGACAACGTACCACGCAAGGAGGCATATTTTGCCGTGCCATTTTCAAAGCCTACAAACACGCAATTATGCCGTTTGGCGTCCTCATAGAGTTGGCCCGACTTTATACAGTGATTGATGATCTCAGCGTCAATTCCCCTGGCGCACAGATAGGCAAACACTCGTTTGGTATCGGGATTTCGTTCCGGCAGCTGGAAGTCAGGACGAGGTTTAGGAGGCGGTTTTGATACAGGCCGGGAAGAAAGCTGCGGCTGCTCACCGAGGATCATTCCAACCGCCTCCGGCAGTTTGTAGCCACACACTTTTACCAGATAATCCAGGGCGGTAGAGCCTCCAATATTGTGGCTCCACCAGCACCATTTTCCGTTGGAGATTTTCAGCGAGTCATGGCTTTTTGTGCAGTAGGTTCCGCCGCTCACATGAACCAATTCTCCTGGATCATGGTGTTGTAAG
>NZ_CAJFGT010000086.1:0-16692 GCF_904377885.1 Flavonifractor sp. An112
GCAGGTCCCGCTGGTCCGGGTGGCTGTCAAACCACTTGACGGCGTAGGAGCAGGTGGCAACCGCCTTCATGCCCCGGCCACGGATCTGGTCCGCGGCCCCCTGCACCAGCTGGCCCGCCACCCCCTGGCCCCGCAGGGAGCCGTCCACAAAGGTGTGGTCGATGTTGGCCACGCCGGGCCGCTCCTCCGGGAAGGTGATCTCGGCGATCAGCTTGCCCTCCTCATTCTCGGCCCACAGCCGTCCGGGCTTGCTCTGAAATTCCATGGGGCTTCCTCCTTTATTTTGAAAATGGCGAGGGCGGGTGCGAATCGAACACACCAGGACGGGAACGCCGTCCCCAACGGTTTTGAAGACCGCGGGGCTCACCAGATACCCTTCCGCCCCCATATGGCGGGGAGTCACAGAAATCTCCGTCCCTCCCCGATTTTTTGGGTGATTCTCACCCGGTCCCAGTATTCCAGCAGCAGCAGGGCATACTTACGGGAGACTCCCAGCATATCCCTGGCCTGGGCCAGGGTGAACATTCCCGTCCCAAACCGGGCCTTCATCCTGCTCTGTGCCTCCAGGCAGCTCTCCCCCCAGGCCCGCACCTTGGGGGACAGCGGGGTGAGCACGCCCTTGTCGGCCAGAGCCCGGCCCGCCCGGCGGCAGGCCGTCTCCTGTCCGGGGAAGTCCCGCTCCACCTCCTCGTTGGCGGGGGGCTCCAGTCCAGCAGCCCGGTAGATCTCACATAGTTTCTTCTCCAGCTCCGGGCCGGTTTCCGGCGCTGGGGACGGCGGCGCTTCTTTGGCCGGGGCTGTAGAGCGGGGCGGCTTCTTCCCCGCCGCCAGGGCGGCCAGCCGGGTCAGCCGGGCCGGGTCCATCCGCCCTTTGGCGGGGGGCTCCAGGTCCAGGATCACGCCGCCCCCCACGGTGACCACCGGGGAGAAGAAGCGTACCACGAACCGATCCCCCCGCAGGGCCGCCAGAGGCTGGTCCAGCCGCAGCTGGGCAAAGCCCTCCTCTCCCGGCTCCAGCTTGTCCCGGCCCAGCAGGATACACCGGCACATCAGCGCCCGCCCGCCGTGATGGAGATGGAGGGTGGAATTGTTTTTGACGGCATAGGGAGCCTGAGTCAGCACCTTCAGAGACACATCCAGCCGCTGGGTGAGAGTAAGCCCCTCCGCCGGGGCCAGGGTGTCCCCACGGGACACCTCCCCACGGTCCACCCCCGCCAGATTCACCGCCGCCCGGCTGCCGGGGGTCAGCTCCTCCAGATCGGTACCGTGGCTCTGGAGGCCCCGCACCCGGGCCATTTTCTCCCCCGGCCAGAGACGTACCCTGTCCCCCCGGCGGAGAGAGCCGCCGGTGAGGGTGCCGGTGACCACTGTGCCGCTGCCCGCCACCGAAAAGACCCGGTCCACATGGAGGCGATAGTCTCCTCGGTTCGACCGCTCCGGCGTCTTTTGGACCAGCTCAGCCAGGGCTCTCTTCAGTTCATCCAACCCCTCCCCTGTCACCACCGAGGTGGGGATGATGGGTGCGCCCTCCAGAAAGGTGCCCTTCACTAGGGCGCGCACCTGCTCCTCCACCCCCCGTTTGATGCCCAGGTCGGCCCGGGTAAGGGCGATCACGCCCCCTTTCAGGCCCAGCAGGGACGACAAGATGGCCAGATGCTCCCGGGTCTGAGGCATGGGCCCCTGGTCGGCGGCGATGGCCAGCACCACCAGGTCCATACCGGCACAGCCGGAGAGCATGGTGGGCACAAATTTCTCATGGCCGGGCACGTCCACGATGCTCACCATCTGTCCCCCCGGCAGGGTCAGGGGTGCAAAGCCCAGCTCGATGGTGAGACCCCGGCGGCGCTCTTCTGCCAACCGGTCGGTGTCCACTCCGGTGAGGGCCTTCACCAGGGCGGTCTTGCCGTGGTCCACATGGCCCGCGGTGCCCAGGATCATGGCCGTTCTCCTTTCCACGCCGCCAGAGCATCCCGGATGATGTTTTCCTCCCCCGGCAGCAGGGTACGCACGTCCAGCAGCAGTTTTCCTCTATGGATCCGCCCCAGAATGGGGGTGGGCCATCCCCGGAGGAAGGCCTCCAGTTCCTCCGCCGGGTCCAGGGCCACCGCCCAGGAGGGCAGCTCCTCCCCCGGCAGGGTGCCGCCCCCCGCCTCTCCGGCGGTCTCCACCGCCTCGCAGGGGCAGAAGGGGGCAAGTAAGGCGGCAAGCTCCTCCGCCCTTTGCCGCAGGTCCTGGGGCTTGGCCTCCAGCATGGCCCGGGCGGGGACGGACACCCCGTCCCGCCAGTCCAGCAGGGTGGCCTCCAGCGCCGCCAGGGACAGCTTGTCCAGCCGCAGGGCACGGGCCAGCGGGTCGCTTTTCAGCCGCCGGATGGCCTCACCCCTGCCCACCAGGATTCCCGCCTGGGGTCCGCCCAGCAGCTTATCCCCGGAGAAGCATACCACGTCGGCAGCTGCCGCCCACTGCTCCACAGTGGGGTAGTCCTGGGGCCAGAGGCCGGGGCCTAGCGCGCCGCTGCCCAGGTCGCACAGCAGGGGAACCTGATAGCGATCCGCCAGGGCGGCCAACTCCTCCACCGCCACGCTCTGGGTGAAACCCACCACCTTGAAGTTGCTGGGGTGTACCTTCAGCAGGGCCTGGGCCTCCCCGCTCTCCAGCACCCTCTCATAGTCGGACAGCCGGGTCTTGTTGGTGGCCCCCACCTCCACCAGCCTGGCCCCGCTGCGGGCCATCACGTCGGGCACCCGGAAGGAGCCGCCGATCTCCACCAGCTCCCCCCGGGAGATGGCCACCCCCATACCGGGGGTGAGGACAGACAGCATGAGAAAGACCGCCGCCGCGTTGTTGTTCACCGCAAAGGCCCCCTCCGCCCCGGTGAGCTGTGTGAGCAGCTCCTCCACCCGGGCGGTGCGGCTGCCCCGTTTGCCCGTGGACAGATCATACTCCAGGTTGGAGTAGCCCTCCGCCGTGTCTGTTACCGCCTCCACCGCCCGGCGGCTCAGGGGGGCCCGGCCCAGATTGGTGTGGAGCACCACGCCAGTGGCGTTGACCACCCGGCCCAGGCCGGGCCGGGCCAGTTCTTCTGCCGCCTGCCGGGCCCGCTGGGCCAGGATGTGCAGCTCAGGCACCTGAGTCTCTCCCGCCCGAATGGCACGGCGCAGCTGGTCCAGCACCCGGTTGGCCCCCGCCTTCTGGACGGAGCGGGGCAGACCGCTCTCCGCCAGGGCCGGATGGGCCAGCAATGCATCCATCCGGGGCAGGCCGGACAGGACAGCATCCGCCATGGTGTTCACCTCCCAAACACGACATTTGTTTGCAGTATACCACAGTTTTCCCTGTTCAGGCATATAAACTTTTTGGTTTTCAGAAACTGAGCAAAAAATATGTGTAAGACAAGGTAACATTCTAATTGACAGGTTACTTACCCTGCGGTTATCATGCTGTTGTACGAATGGAAGAGGGAAGCATGAATGGAAGGAGTGTTGACCAATGCGCGTATTTGAAACCAGCGTACAGGAACTGAAGCATGAGGTGCTGCGGTCGGTGGCCCGGCTGGCCTGGAATGACGATCTCCAGACCGGTATTCTGGATATTCCGGAGGAGATCATCCCCGGCCCCGAGGCCAAGATGCGCTGTTGTATTTATAAGGAGCGGGCCATCATCTCTCAGCGGGTGAAGCTGGCTATGGGCGGCGACAAGACCAACCCCAATCTGGTGGAGGTGCTGGACATCGCCTGTGACGAGTGCCCCGTCACCGAGATCACCGTGGGCCCCTCCTGCCGGGGCTGTATCGCCACCCGATGCGTCCACACCTGCCCCAAGGACGCCATCACTGTGGTGGACCACAAGGCCCAGATCGATCACAAGAAGTGCATTACCTGCGGCAAGTGTATCACCGCCTGCCCCTACGGCGCCATCGAAAAGAAGACCCGTCCCTGTGAGCGGGGCTGCAAGGCGGGAGCCATCTCCATGGGAGAGGACAAGAAGGCCTTCATTGATCCCGCCAAGTGTACCTCCTGCGGCGCCTGCATCTACCAGTGCCCCTTCGGCGCCATCATGGACAAGTCCTTTATCGTGGATGCCATCCAGACCCTTCAGGGCGCGGAAAAGTGGGGCTTCCATGTCTATGCCGCCGTGGCGCCCTCCATCGCCGGCCAGTTTGCCCCCGCCGACCTGGGCCAGGTGGTCACCGGCCTGAAGATGCTGGGCTTCCACGACGTGGTGGAGGTGGCCCTGGGCGCCGATATGACCGCCAAGACCGAGGCCGGTGAACTGGAGGAGAAGGGGATGCTGGCCTCCTCCTGCTGCCCCGCCTTTGTGGACTATGTGGAGAAGAACTTCCCCGACCAGGCCCATCTGATCTCCGAGACCCCCTCTCCCATGATTATGGCCGCCCGGTACATCAAGCGGAAGGACCCCTCCTCCAAGGTCATCTTCATCGGGCCCTGCGTGGCCAAGAAGATGGAGATCAAACTGGGCAAGACCATGGGTGCGGTGGACATCGCCCTCACCTTTGAAGAGCTGTACGCCATGTTTGAATCTCAAAACATCGACGTGTCCAAGCTGGAGTATACCGAACTGGATCAGGCCAGCGGCTTTGGCCGTTCCTTTGCCCACAGCGGCGGCGTGTCCGCCGCCGTGGCCCAGGCCCTGAAGGAGCGGAACAGCTCCTTCCAGGCCAAGCCCCTGCCCTGCAGCGGCTTTGAGGCCTGCAGGCTGGCCTTCCTGAAGGCCGCCAAGGGCATCGGCGATTTCAACTTCATCGAGGGCATGGCCTGCGAGGGCGGCTGTGTCCAGGGCCCCGCGCAGCTCATCCGCTCCCCCAAGAACCAGGGCGATGTGGACCGTCACGCCAAGCAGGCCGAGGGCCGCACCATCGAGGGCGCCGTGGCCGAGGCAGAAAAGCAGCCAGAATCTCAGGATTGATCCTCTTTCAGTCTCATCAAACCGTCAGACAGGAAAACCTGTCTGACGGTTTTTTCTATGGATTCCAAATGAAACCATCCTCCGGCCTGCATAGGCAAAAGAAACCTGCGGATACTAAGAGGCGTAACCACAACCGCAGGAGGAGAATCGACATGAAAGCGACTGGTATCGTGCGCCGGATCGACGATCTGGGGCGCATCGTGATCCCCAAGGAGATCCGCCGCACCATGCGGATCCGGGAGGGCGACCCCCTGGAGATCTACACCGACAAGGACGGCGGCGTCATCTTTAAAAAATACTCCCTGATGGGCGGGCTGGGGGACTTTGCCGGCCATATGTGCGAGACCCTGAACAAGACCACCGGCGAGATCGCCGTCATCACCGACCGGGACAGCTGCATCGCCGTGGCCGGCAGCGGACGGCGGGATCTGGCCGACAAGCAGATCTCTCCCGCCCTGGAGCAGATCATGGAGGGCCGCCAGATCTACCAGCACAAGGAGGGCTCCGCTCCCGTCCCCGTGTGCGAGGGCAACGACACCTATCTGGTGTCCTGCGCCGCCCCCATCCTCTCGGAAGGGGATGTGCTGGGCTGCGTACTCTTTGCCGGTACCGAGGGGGCTCTCCACGACAGCGAAACCCAGTACAAGCTGGTTCAGACCATCGCCGGCTTCCTGGGCCGCCACATGGAGCCCTGATCCTTGTAACAGACCGCCTCCTTTGCTATACTGTGGGCAAAGGAGGCGGTCTTTATGCGTCTGTTTCTGGGCGTGGAGCTGCCAACCGTCTGGCGCGAAGCGCTGGACCGGGGGGCCGCCGCGCTGAAGAAGGCCGGGGTGCGGGCCAACTTCACCCGGCGGGACAACTATCATCTCACACTGGTCTTTCTGGGGGAGACCGACCGGGCGGAAGCGGCTGCCGCCGCCCTGGACCAGGTGGACGCGCCCCCCTTTGCCCTCCGCTCCGCCTCTCCCGGCTGTTTTTCCAAAAAGGGCGGGGATATCTGGTGGCTGGGAGCGGAGCCCCTCCCCGGCCTGATGACCGCCCAGCGGCAGCTGGAGGCCGCCCTGAGAGAGGCCGGTTTTTCCCCGGAACGGCGGCCCTATCGCCCCCACATCACCCTGGCCCGGAAGGTGCGCTCTCCCGCCGGGCTGGAGCCCCTTACCATCCCCGGACTTTTCCCCACCCTGGAAACAGAGGTAAACCGGCTCACCCTCTTCTCCTCGGAGCGGGTGGACGGCGTGCTGCGCTACTTGCCTCTGTACCGGGCGGCCCTTTGATATGTAGCGGGCGGAGGCCGCCCGCGCTCAGGCACAGAACCGATGGTTGCCGATCTGGAGGATGAGAGGCCGGCTCCAGATCCAGCTGCTGGTGGCGGTGGCGGGGTTGAAATAATAGATGGCCCCGCCGCTGGGGTCCACCCCGTTAAGGGCGTCCCGGGCCGCTCGCACTGCCGATTCCGCCACCGGCTCATTGAACTGGCCGTCCACCATACAGGTAAAGGCCCCCGGCTGGTACACCACTCCGGCGATGGTGTTGGGGAAGGAGGGGTGCTCCACCCGGTTGAGGATCACCGCCCCCACCGCCACCTGGCCGCTGTAGGGCTCCCCCCGGGCCTCCGCCGGCGAACCCCCGCCCGACATCCCCAGGGCCTTCAGGGTGGCGGGTCCCACGATGCCGTCGGCGGTCAGGCCGTTTTTCCGCTGAAAATACTTCACCGCCTGGGTGGTCTGACTGCCGAATACCCCGTCCACCGCCCCGTCGTAGTAGCCCCAGTTCTTCAGTTTGGTCTGGATCACCCGCACCTGCTCCCCGCTGGAGCCCTGCCGGTAGGTGGCCGCCTGGGCCTGCTGGGCAAAGGCGATGAGGGAAATGTTGACCGCGAACACCAGAGCCAGTGCCGCGATGCGCCTGCGTCTGTTCATACCTACCCCTCCAATCTCACTGGAGGTAGTGTACGGCGGCAGCGGGCCGGTTATGTACGCCAATCCCTTCCTGCCTGCATAGGGCCAGTGGTTTTTGGAAATACTGGTACAAAACAGGAAAGGATGTGGGCAGGTGGTACAGGGCGTATCCCGGCAGGTCATTGTGGTAAAATCCCCCGACCCCCGATTTTTTGAACAGGCCATTTTTATCGTGAAGGAGGACGCCTTCGGCAAGGGGGCCTCCGCCGAGGAGGTGCTCCAGGAGGCCCGCCGGGCAGCCGACGGCTACCTCAAGCGCTCCTCCGGCTGGCGGCGGGTGTGCCGGAAGATCCCCGCCCCGGTATATGCCGCCGGCGGTGCCCTGGGGGCCACCCTGTGCTGGGTGGCGGCCCTGATGCTGTAAAAAAAGCAGGCGCGGAAACGCGCCTGCTTTTTTATGGTCACTTAATATTCCGGGCGGATGGCCATCCCATTGGTTTCCCTCCGATAGATGCGGTAAGCAATCACACACAGAATAATCTGCGCCACAGAGGAAATGGGCGTACCCAAGCCGATATGAAACAGGGATGCCCCCTCCATCCGGCTCATCAAATAAACCGCCGGAATTCTTACACAGAATGCGCCGAACACCCCCTGCAACATAACAAATACGGTTCTTCCGCAGCCGTTGAAGTAGCCGATAAAGCAAAAGAGGATGGCCGTAAGCAGGCAGTCAATGGCGTAGGCCTTCAAATAGTCGTGGGCATAAGCAATAACTTCTGCTTCTCCCGAGAAGATGGCCGCCAACAAATCGCCTGCAAAAAATGCAATGGTTCCCATGATAAAGCCGGCAATCAATGCCGTCTTAATCCCATAGAACAGCGCCTTGCGGGAGCGTTCATAAGCTCCGGCGCCGTTATTCTGTGCCACAAACGCGGAAATGGACTGCATATAGGCGGAAGCCACCAGCATCAAAAAGACGCAGACCTTCTCTGCCACACCAACGGCGGCGGATTCCATGACGCCCATGCTGTTGACCACCACCTGGATAAAGAGGAAGGAAAACTGCACCAGCAACTCCTGCAGGGCAATGGGCACACCCACCAGCAGAATTTTTTTCAAACAGACGGGGTCGAAGCGGATATATGTTTTTGAAAATGCGAAGGGGAGTTTCTTTTTGCCAATCAAATAAAGAGAACATACCACACTGATGGCCTGGGCGGATACAGTTGCAATGGCAGCACCGGCGGCACCCATGCCAAAGACCGCCACCAGCAGCAGATCGCCCAGAATATTGATGATACAGGCAATGGCAACGGTAAGCAGCGGTGTTTTGGAATCGCCAATTCCACGAAAAACCGCGCCAATGACGTTGTATGCGATGATAAAAATGGTTCCGATGCCGCAAATGCGTACATAACCGCTGGTCTGTGAAAATGCCTCGGCCGGCGAATGCATAAAGGCGGCCAGATAATCGCTGAAAGGAACCACCAAAGCTGTGACCACAACCGCCAGCACCGCAAAGATGGCAATGCCGGTTCCAACGCCCCTTCCGGCCTTTTCCGGCTTGCCCGCGCCGATGCAATCACCCACAAAGACGGTCACACCCATGGCCAAACCGGTAATGACCATGGTAATCATGTTAAAAAGCTGGCTGCCGGAGGCCACACCGGATTGCTCATAGGTATTCGCAAACTGACCCACGATGATCAGGTCCGCCGCACCGTACATAGCCTGTAAAAAGAGTGCCAGCAGCACTGGAAACGCAAAGGAAATCAGGGATTTCAGAATATTTCCCTGGAGTAAACTCTGTTCTTTGGTTCGGCTCATGGTGTCCTCCTTATCTGCTGCAAAAAAAGAGAGCCGGACAAGAAAAGCAGGAGTCTCACCTGCCATCTTATCCAGCTCGCAACCTCATAAGTGTTGCTCACCCTCCGATGAACGCAGAATATTATAGCAAACCGGGACAGGGGTGTCAACGACACGCAAGTAATTTCGTGACAAGCAATCAGGAACGGAGTATAATGCAAGATGATCGTTCCGATTATACGCAAAAGCCTGCCCGATCAGGGATTTGAGAAAACGACAGGACTTACGAGGAGTTATCAAAGATGACCAAACTGCTTTTCGTCTGCCACGGCAATATTTGCCGCAGCCCCATGGCCGAGTTTGTAATGAAGGATCTGGTCCGCAAGGTGGGGCTGGAGGACCATTTCACCATCGCCTCCGCCGCCACCAGCGCCGAGGAGATCGGCAACCCGGTCTATCCCCCCGCCCGGCGGAAGCTGGCCGAACACGGCATCAGCTGCTCCGGCCACGCCGCCCGCCAGCTAAATGCGGCGGATTACGGCCGGTGGGACCTGTTTCTGGGCATGGACAGCGCCAACCTGCGGAATATGCGCCGGCTCTTTGGCGGCGATCCGGAGGGCAAGGTCAAGGCCCTGCTGTCTTATATCGGCCAGGACCGGGACATCTCCGATCCCTGGTACTCCGGCGACTTTGAAGCCACCTGGCAGGATGTATACGCAGGCTGCTCCGCCCTGCTGGCCTCCCTGACGCAGGAGCAGCTGCCCAAGCTGGTGGTGGTGCTGGGCACCACCGCCTGCGGCAAAAGCGGCCTGGGGGTGGAGCTGGCCAAGCGCTTTGGCGGCGAGATCGTGTCCGCCGACTCCCGGCAGGTATACACCGGCCTGGACCTGGGCACCGGCAAGGTGACCCAGAAGGAGATGGACGGCGTGCCTCACCATATGCTGGACGTGGTAGCCCCCAACCAGCCCTACTCGGTGGCCGACTTCCAGGCGGGGGCCTACGCCGCCATCGACGATATCATCGCCCGGGGCAAAGTGCCCTTCCTGGTGGGGGGCTCCGGGCTGTACGTCCGGGCGGTGACCGAGGGCTTTGCCTTTACCGACGCCACCCCCGATCCCGCCCTGCGGGCCGAGCTGGAGGGCAAGACGGCGGCGGAGCTGTACGCCATCCTGCGGGAAAAGACGGGGGTCACCCTGGCCAACGGGGAGGAGAACAACCACCAGCGGCTGGTGCGCTCGGTGGAGAAGGCCATGGCCGACGGCTGGGAGGCTCCTCAGGCCAAGCCCCGGTACCGCTGCCTGCTGCTGGGGGTAAGCTTCCCCCGGGAAACCGTGTGTCAGCGCATTGACGACCGGCTCCAGGCCCGCATCGACGCGGGCATGATCCAGGAGGTGGCCGACCTGCGGGAAGCCGGGGCCACCGACGAATTTCTGGAAGGCCTGGGGCTGGAGTACCGCTATATCCGCCGCTACCTGAAGGGGGAGATTCCCTCTCTGGAGGCCCTGACAGACGAGCTGGGCCGGGCCATCAAGCGCTTTGCTAAGCGGCAGGTCCAGTGGTTTAACCGGGACAAAGACGTGCTGTGGCTGGACATGGAGGGTGATTTCCTCACCCAGGCCACCCAGGCGGTGGACCGGTTTTTAAACGAGCCGTAATACCAGAACAGCCGCTGCGGAAGCTTCCGCAGCGGCTGTTTTACGTTTGGATCTTATCCCTCGGGCAGGGGTACCCTGCGGTGCTCCACCGGCCCCCAGGCGGGCAGAGGCAGGCCCTGCATGGCCCCGAACACCCGGCTCTTGAGGCCCGGGTACTGCTGGTCCAGGGTGTGGATCAGCTCCTTGACCTCCTGCCGCTTGGTGTAGCCGTCGGCGGGGCAGGGATTGAACACCACCGGCAGGTGGTTGCGCTCGGCGGCGTTGCGGATAAGCCCCTCCCCGCAGTAGAGCATGGGCCGGATCTGGCTGATGCCCATGCGGTCCAGCCAGGTCACCGGCTGGAAGCAGGACAGCCGTCCCTCGTAGAACAGGGACAGGAAGAAGGTCTCCACCGCGTCGTCAAAGTGGTGGCCCAGGGCAATCTTGCTGATGCCCCGCTCCTTGATGGCGTTGTGGAGGGCGCCCCGGCGCATTTTGGCGCACATGGAGCAGGGGTTCTTCTCCTTCCGCAGGTCGAAGATAATGTGGTGGATCTCGGAGGGCAGCAGGGTAAAGGGCACGCCAATTTGCTCACAGTAGGCCGCCACCGGGGCAAAGTCCATCCCCCCTCCCCCGTCCACATGGCCCATGTCCAGGGTATAGGCCTCCACGGTAAAGGGCTTGGGATAAAACTCCCGCAGCCGGGCCAGGGCGGTGAGCAGCACCAGGGAGTCCTTGCCGCCGGATACCCCCACGGCAATGCGGTCTCCGGCCTGAATCATGTCGTAATCCTCCACACAGCGGCGGACATAGCTCAAAATCTTGTTCATAGGCACCTCAAAAAATTGAAAATCGAAATGGAGCATTCAAGAGAAAACGAGAGATATTGCGCGATTTCAAGAGCATACACTTTTTCTGTTTAAAAAAATCGGAAAACGTGTTGACACTCCGCGGCCAAGGTATTATAATACAAAACGCTCCAATCGTAAAGATTGGGGCCTGTATTCTGTTTAGACATATTTTTTAAGATATCATCAAAATTGGAGGTTTCACCATGTCCACTTTTATGGCCAACAAGGGGAACATCGTCCGCAAGTGGTATATCCTCGATGCGGCTGGTAAGCCCCTGGGCAAGACTGCCGCTACCGCGGCCAACCTGCTGCGCGGCAAGCACAAGCCCGAGTATACTCCTCACGCTGACTGCGGCGACTTCGTCGTGGTCGTCAACGCCGAGAAGGCCGTTCTGACCGGCAAGAAGCTGGAGCAGAAGTACTACCGCACCCACTCCGGTTGGGTAGGCGGCCTGAAGGAGACCCCCTACCGCCTGCTGATGCAGCAGAAGCCCGAGCTGGCCATGCGTGTGGCCATCCGCGGCATGATGCCCCGCAACATCATCACCAAGGATTCTCTGTCCCGCCTGCACATCTACCGCGGCGCCGAGCATCCCCACAACGCCCAGAAGCCCGAAGCCTGGGCGGCCAACTAAGCAGGAGGTACAAAGGAATGTATAAGAGCAAGAAGCCTTATCTGTATGGCACCGGCCGCCGGAAGTCCTCCGTGGCCCGCGTGCATCTGTTCCCCAACGGCACTGGTGCTATTACCATCAATGGCCGTGATATCGACGACTACTTCGGCCTGGAGACCCTGAAGCTGATCGTGCGTCAGCCTCTGGCCACCACCGACACCCTGGGCAAGGTGGACATCGAGACCACCGTTACCGGCGGCGGCGTGACCGGCCAGGCCGGCGCCATCCGTCACGGCATCGCCCGTGCCCTGCTGCAGGTCAACCCCGAGTACCGTGCTGCCCTGAAGGCTGCCGGCTTCCTGACCCGCGATCCTCGTATGAAGGAGCGTAAGAAATACGGCCTCAAGGCTGCCCGTCGCGCTCCCCAGTTCAGCAAGCGCTGATTTTATTGCAGAGCAATCAAAAATGCCGCCCTTTCGGGCGGCATTTTTCTTGCCTGTGGAACTGTCCTTATACCACTAAAAAGAGACGCTGCCAAAGGCAGCGTCTCTTTTCTATTCAGTTGCTGCCCTTGGGCAGGAAGGGGAGCAGAGCGTCGGCCAGGCCGGTGACCGGCATGGTCTGAAGGGTCACCTTGCCGGGGCCGGTGATCACCGTATTAAACAGCCCCTCCCCGCCGAAGAGCATATTCTTCACACCGTGAATCATCTGCACATCGATGGAGCAGGTGGCGTCCATCATGGCCAGATTTCCGGTATCCACTACAATGCTCTGGCCCGGCTTCAGCTCGTATTCCACCACCGAGCCGTCCAGCTCCACAAAGGCCATACCGTAGCCGGACAGCTTCTGCATGATAAAGCCCTCACCGCCGAAAAAGCCGGTTTTCATCTTTTTCTGGAAGTGGATGGACAGCTCCACCCCCTGCTCAGAGGCCAAAAACCCCCGCTTCTGTACAATGACCGGATGGGCCGGATCAATGGGAATGGCCCGAATGGTGCCAGGCAGGCTGGAACCAAATGCGATCATGCCCGGGCCGCCCACCGCCGTATATGTATTCTGGAAGATGGAATCGCCGGAAAACATCCGGCCAAAGGCCTTGCCAATGCCACCTGCGCCGGTAGACATCTCCATATTGGGGGACATCCACACCATGGAACCCCGCTCGGTGATCATGGACTCACCGGCGGCCACCTGACAGATCACTACCGGCATGGGCTCTCCCTTGATCTCATACTGCATACCATCGCCTCCTCATCAAATGGGTTTCCAAAATGAGTATACGATAGAGGCCGCTGGGATGCAAGCCGTTTTTCGTCAGACTTCCACCCCCTCCAGGCGCATGACCGACACCTCAAAGGCGGTGCGCTGACAGCTTTCGCCATTCTCCAGCTTGGTGTAGGCCCGGCTCTGGAGGCGGCCCTCCAGCCGCACCCCGTCCCCCACTTCCAACTCGCCGCAGCAGCGGGCCAGCGCCCCCCAGGAGATGCAGGGCAGATAGTCCGCCCGGCCATACTTCCGATTTACCGCCAGCATGAGATCGCAGATCTCCCGTCCCAGGGGAGTACGCCGGAACACCGGGGGCTTGCACAGTACCCCGGCCAGGGTGAGGCGGTTCTCATTGGGTCCCTCCCCCGGCTTGATGCTCTTGGCGTGCAGGGTAATGACCAGTTTACTGCCGGTTCCGCTTTTGTTGTTGAAGGAGCGCACCTCCCCCTCCACCTCCACCGGCGTCCCCGCTCTCACCGGATACTCCTCCAGCAGTTCTTTAGGCGCAATGACGTTGATGGTGTCCTCCGAGCCGGACAGCCGGAGCACCGTAAGGGGAAAGGTTTCATACACGACTCCGTGGGTCTCATGGGACCACACCGGGTCCGCCGTGACGGTCCCCCGGAGCATTGCCCGATTCTCATTCCATCCTGTCTGCATATCCATCCACACTCCTGCCTGTTTTGGGTAGCTGTGGCATCTATATGCGGGTTTGTCCCCCGCTATGCCCACCCGATACAGACAGTGGTTGACGATTCTGTCCACTATGGAGTATGATAGGGAAAAGGAGTGCAGCATACATGAACAAGTTTTTGAAAGATGTGACATTCACCAAGGTGTTCTTTATCTGGTTCGCCCTCTTCTTTTTGCTGCTCATGATCAATATGCAGACGGTGCAGAATAGCCTGCTGGTCAGCATCACCGGGGCCGCCCTGGGCGTATTCCTGCTGATCTTCCCCGTCCCGCCCCACTCCTTCCAGCGCCGCTACGGCAAGGAGCGTGCTGTCCATGTCACCCGTGTCCTGGCTGTGGCCATTATTGTGATATCGTTTATTTCCAAAGCGCAATTCTAAACAGAAGGTCCAGCCCATTGTATGGGCTGGACCTTTTTTACTGCTGATTTTGCCAGTCGGCGGGGTAGACGAAGTAGAGGAACCGGGCATGGCCGGTGACGGAAAACTGAATTTCGCTTCCCTTGGGAATGTGGATCAGCTCCCCCGGCCCGGCGGACACCTTCTGCCCATTGCACAGGATGTCCAGCCGCCCCTCCACCACATAGTCCATCTCGTCGTAGTTCAGGGTCCAGGGGAAGGTGGTGTCGGTCATCTCCATGATGCCCACCCCCAGCCGGGGGGACTGCTCCAGCGTGAACAGGTCACGGGTATACACCCTGTCACCGGGATTGCCGGTGTTCATCCGGTGGGCCTCGGTGACGGTAAGGGCAGGCACCTTCACCGCCTGCACCCCGCCCCCCAGGTGCTCCAGCAACACCTGGCGGATGATTTCTTCCAGCTTATGCTTGTCCATGACTGGTCTCCTTTCGGGTGAGGAACATGGCCACCGCCACGGCGGTGACGCCGCCCACCAGCTTGCCCACGATCATGGGAAAAATCATGGTGGAATCAAAGCCGGCGGTAAAGCCCAGGTGGTCACCGAACACAAAGGCCGCCGACACAGCAAAAGCCACGTTGATGATCTTGCCCCGGCGGTCCATGTCCCCCATCATCTGGAACATGGGGATGTTGTTGGCCAGGGTGGCCACCATACCCGCCGCCGCCACGTCGTTCATGCCCAGCAGGCTGCCCAGCTTCATCAGGGGCTTTTTAAACACCTTGGTAATGACGTACACCAGGGGGAAGGCGCCCGCCAGCACAATGGCGATGTCGCCTACGATGCCAATGCCCTCCTCAATGGAGTTGAGGCCAGGGATAATAGTCAGGGGCGTCAGGGCCTCAATGATGGCGGCGGCCAGACCGATGGTGATGATGATGACAATGATGCGGCCAAAGACCTGGAAGCCCTTCACCATGCCGTTAGGCACAAAGGCCAGCCCCAGGGCGATGAGCACCGCAAAGAGCACGATGGGCAGCAGGTTACGCAGCACCATCATCACCGGGAATCCCGCCACCAAGCCGCCCACAAAGCTGCCGATGGGGATGGTGATGACGCCGGCCAGCACGCCGGTGGCCAGAGCGGGCCGGTCTTCCGCCTTGATGATGCCCAGGCCCACCGGAATAGTAAAGACGATGGTGGGGCCCAGCATTGCCCCTACGATGAGGCCGCCGAACTGGCCCGCCTCCTCCGTCAGGGCCAGCTCCTGAGCCAGGGGGGCGCCCCCCATATCGTTGGCCAGGATGGTACCGGCGAACATGGCCGGGTCGGCCCCTAGGAACTGATAGAAGGGCACCACCACCGGCCGCAGCAGGTTGGCCAACACGGGGGCCAGGCAGATAATACCGATCATGGCCAGGGCCAGAGATCCCATGGCCATGATGCCCTCCTCAAACTTCTCCCCCAGGCCGAACCGGTTGCCCAGGATGCGGTCGATGGCCCCCAGGGCCATAAAGAGCACCATCAGATAGACGATGATCTCGTTGATGGACATAAACTGTCCCTCCCTTTTGTGAAACGGGGCGGCAGGTGGGCCGCCCCCTTATGGATCAATGATCCCGATGATGGCGGCGTCCACCGGCACATTTGCCCCGGCAGCGATGCGGGCCGCCCCGCCGGTGGCGATGAGGACCCGCTCGCCCTCACCCGCCCCCACGCAGTCGGCGCACACCAGTAGCCTGTCCCCCACCTCCACCGTCAGGAAGGCCTGACCGGTCAGGTTGGGGGCTTTTTTCGTGGCCCATACCTTACCGGCCACCTGTCCCAGCAACACAGATTCCCATCTCCCTCAGCTGCCGCTCCAGGGACAGGCAGCGGCGATAGATTGACGGCGGGGCGGTGCGGCGGTAGAGCCGGTACTCCAGCGCCTTCCGCTCCAGGCACACCCTGGCCCCCGCCAGCAGGGCGGCCAGCACCTCGGTCTCCCCCCGACTGGCCGGGGCCAGGGCGGCCAGCCGCCCCATGGCCCCCACAGGCAGCCAGGTGATGACCAGGGTGCGCCCCCGCCACTCCAGCCTCACGGCAAAATCAGTCCCCGGTCCCCTTTTTTGAACCCGCAGGCGTTGGCCTCGTCGTAGTCAATGTGGGCGAAGGTGGCGAACTGGGGGGACACCCGCACCTCCACCCCCTCCAGGGTCAGAGGCCGCTGGGTGAGGCACTTGAGCCGCACCTCCCGGCCATTCTCCACCCCGAAGCGGGCGGCGTCCTCCGGAGTCATGTGGATGTGCCGCTTGGCGGCAATCAGTCCCCGGTCCAGCCGCAGCACCCGGTCCCCGTTGCGCAGGGCGATGCCGGGTGTGCCCCCGATGTCCCCCGACAGCCGCACCGGGGGTGTGATGCCCAGCACCACGCCGTCGGTAAGGGAGATCTCCACCTGGCTCTCCTTCCGCTCGGGCCCCAGCACCACCACGTTGGGAATGGACCCTTTGGGGCCCTCCAGGGTAACCCGCTGGGCGCACACGAACTGCCCCGGCTGGGACAGGTCCTTCACCCGGGTGAGCTGAAAGCCGGGGCCGAAGAGGGTGTCCAGATCGGCCCGGGACAGGTGGACGTGGCGGCCGCTGGCCTCCACCTCCACCGT
>NZ_CAJFGT010000087.1:0-9942 GCF_904377885.1 Flavonifractor sp. An112
ATTCGCTGTGGACGAGCTGGTCTGCTGGTGTAGCTCAGTTGGTAGAGCAGTTGATTTGTAATCAACCGGTCGGGGGTTCGAGTCCGTCCACCAGCTCCAACAAGTTCATATGGAGGAGTTCCCGAGTGGCCAAAGGGGGCAGACTGTAAATCTGTTGCGATTCGCTTCGGTGGTTCGAATCCACCCTCCTCCACCAAAAATGTCTCGCCAGAAGGCGGGGCATTTTTTATTTTCCTCCCCAATCGGGATGCCTCGCCGGACGGCGGGGCTTTTTCTTCCCCTGCGTTTCTCCCCTCTCCGAAATAAATCTCCGATTGGTGATGAACTTATCCAAATATGGAACTTTCGTTCCATCGCATAGCCATAATAGCACCAAACGGAGATAAAAGTCAATCATTTTTTGTCGAAGTATGTTGCGTTTGGTGATAAAATGTGATAGAATAGACCCACAAATTGGACAGGAGGGAACATGGTATGGAGCAGGAGAGCACCTTCGGCGCCCGTCTGCGCAGCCTGATGGAAGAGTCCGGCCTCAGCTATGAACAGCTGGGGGACCGGCTGAATATGAATCCCCAGACTCTGAACCGCTATGTCCTGGGCCAGCGTGAGCCCAAAATCGGCACCGCCGCCGCTATTGCCCGCTCCCTTGGGGTGGACCCGCTGTGGCTGCAGGGTTTCAACGTCCCCCGCCAGCCCCCCTGCCCTGCTCGCCGGGAGCCGGTGGTACCCATACTCGGTGTCATCCGGGCGGGCTCCCCCATTCTGGCCAGCCAGCAGATCGAGGGCTATGCCGCTGCCGACGTACCCGATCCGGAGGAGCATTTCTATCTTCGGGTCACCGGCGACAGCATGATCAACGCAGGCATCCGGGACGGGGATCTGGTCCTCATCCGGCGTCAGTGTACGGCGGAGAACGGCCAGATCGTGGCCTGCCTGGTGGACGGGGAGGACGCCACTCTGAAGCGCTTCCGCTGTCAGAAGGGCATGGTAATCCTTCAGCCGGAAAATCCCTGCTATGAGCCCAAAATCATTCCCCTGCGGGACTTCGAGCAGGGGTTGGCCCGCATCGTGGGCATAGCCGTCAAGCTGGTGCGGGAACTATAAAAAGGAGCGATACCATGCTGACAGACGACTGGATGCTGCGGCAGGTGGACGGGTTGGCCCGTTCCCTGGCCAAGCTGGTTTTGAAGAAGGACTCCGCCGACTATCTGCCCACCGGTGCGGAGGAGGACGCAGCGCTGGATGCCCTCCATCTCCGACTTGTGGAGCGGCTGGCCGCCGGCGATGTGGGCGGCGGAGAAGATCTGCTCTTTCAGGAGAGCGACTGGGACGACCTGCGCTACCTGGAGGTGGCAGTGGACTTCTATGCCCGCGCCAACACCCTCACCGACGACCAGCTGGACCAGGCCGGCTTTGACCGGCAGGAGCTGCAGGAGGGCCTGCAGGAGCTGGCGGCCCGTTACGGTGTGATTCTGTAAGGAGGATACCCCTATGAAACTCTGTTTTTCCCAGATGGAAGAGACCCCCATGCCTCAGTTCAAGGGGGGCAAAAAGACCACCTACAGCCGTTTTGTGGACGACTGCGTCAACCGCATCATGATGAACCGGTTGGGACCCGGCGCCTCCATCGGCCTGCACACCCACACTGGCAACAGCGAGGTCATGTACATCCTTTCCGGCACCGGAAAAGCCATCTGCGACGGCGTGGAGGAGCGTCTGGGCCCCGGCGACTGCCACTACTGCCCGGAGGGCCACGCCCATACCCTCCTCAACGACGGCGGGGCCGACCTGGTCTTTTTTGCTGTGGTACCTCAGCACAACTAAACAAAAAAGCGGCGGACGCGATGCGTCCGCCGCTTTTTTTATTGTTCCCGCCGGTACTGTTCCAGTTCCAGCTCGTCCTTGATCTCCAGGCCCCGCTCGCCGGCCAGGCCCTCCACATGGTGGGTAAACTCATGGGACAGGGTGGTGTACAGCTCGTCCTCCCAGTCCTCCTCCGTCCAGTTCTCCTGCTCAGCCAGGGCGGCAAAGGATCCGTAGTAGAGGTTGATGTACCGCCCCATCATATCGTTGCAGTACTCCCCCATAATGTAGAGGTCCTCCCCTGCTGGGTCCTCCACCGCCTCGGGCAGCAGGGAGATGCCCCCGTTCAGGTCCTGATAGAACTCCTCCGGGAATTCCTCCGCCATTTCGTCCAGCAGGTCCCCCACCTGGTCAAAGCTGAGGATCATACCGCTCCCTCCTTGGGCTTTTTCATGGTGAGAGAGATGCGCTTCTTTTTCTCATCCACCTCCAGCACCCAGACGGTGACGATGTCCCCCACGGCGCACACCTCGCTGGGGTGGCGCACCCGACGGTTGGACAGCTGGGAGATGTGGACCAGTCCGTCCTGGTGGACGCCGATGTCCACAAACACGCCGAAATCGATGACGTTGCGCACCGTGCCGGTGAGCTCCATCCCCGGCTTCAGGTCCTTCATCTCCATCACGTCGGTACGCAGAATGGGCTTGGGCAGCTCGTCACGTGGGTCCCGGCCCGGCTTGAGCAGCTCCTTCACGATGTCATCCAGGGTGGGCAGGCCCACGCTGCAGTCCTGGGCCGCCTTCTCCCGGCCATAGGCCTGCACCCGCTGGTCCAGGTCAGCGATGTTCCCGGCCCCCACATCCTTCAGGGTGTAGCCGCACAGCTCCAGCAGCTTCTGGGCCGCCTCGTAGCTCTCCGGGTGGACGCCGGTGTGGTCCAGCACATTCTTGCTCTCCGGCACCCGCAGGAAGCCGGCGCACTGCTCGAAGGCCTTGGGGCCCAGCTTGGGCACCTTGAGTACCCCCTTCCGGGTGGTAAAGGCGCCATTCTCCTCCCGGTACTTGACGATGTTTTTGGCGGTGGTGTTGTTCAGGCCCGCCACATAGGCCAGCAGAGGAGCCGAAGCGGTGTTCAGGTCCACGCCTACCGCGTTGACGCAGTCCTCCACCACGCCGCCCAGGGTCTCATCCAGCCGGGCCTGGGGCATATCGTGCTGATACTGGCCCACGCCGATGGACTTGGGATCGATCTTCACCAGCTCGGCCAGGGGGTCCTGGAGCCGCCGGGCAATGGACACGGCGGAACGCAGATTCACGTCGTAGTCGGGGAACTCCTCCGCCGCCAGCTTAGAGGCGGAATACACCGATGCGCCCGCCTCGTTGACGATCATGTAGCTCACCCCGCCGCCCAGCTTGCGGATCATCTCCACCGCCATCTGTTCGGTCTCCCGGCTGGCGGTGCCGTTGCCAATGGCGATGTGGGCCACGTTGTGCTTGCGGATGAGCCTGGACAGGATGTCGATGGCCTCCTGCTTCTTCTTTTCATTGAAGGTGGGATACACCACCGCCGTGTCCAGCACCTTGCCGGTGGCGTCCACCACCGCCACCTTGCAGCCGTTGCGGTAGCCCGGGTCCAGGCCCATGGTAACAAAGCCCTTCACCGGCGGCTGCATCAGCAGGGGTTTCAGGTTGAGGCCAAACATCTTGATGGCCCCCTCGTCGGCCTGCTCGGTAAGCAGGTTGCGCATCTCCCGCTCCACCGAGGGGAAGATGAGCCGGTCGTAGGCGTCCTCGGCGGCGGCGCGCACAAAGGCCATGGCAGGGGTGCCGGGGTTGAGCACCCGCCGGCGGACGGGGATGAGGGCGGCTTCCCGGTCCATCTCCACGCTCACCTTCAGGATATCTTCCCGCTCGCCCCGGTTGATGGCCAGGATCTGGTGTCCCTGGAGGCGGCTGATGGGAGACCGGAAGTCGTAGTACAGCCGGTACACCGTGTCCGACCGCTCCTTGGCCGCGGCGGCGGATACCAGATAGCCCTTCTTCCACACCAGCTCCCGCAGCAGCTTGCGGATGTCGGCGTCGTCGGAGATGCGCTCGGCAATGATGTCGTTGGCGCCCTGGAGGGCCTCCTCCACCGTCTCCACGCCCTTCTCCGGGTCAACATACCCGGCGGCAGCTTCTTCCGGCACAGGGCCGTCCATGGCCTGAGCGAAGAGCAGATCGGCCAGGGGCTCCAGCCCCTTCTCCTTTGCCATGGTGGCTCGGGTGCGCCGCTTCTGCTTGTAGGGGCGGTACAGGTCCTCCACCTCCGCCAGGGTGGCGGCGGAGTCAATGGCGGCGGAGAGTTCCTCCGTCAGCTTACCCTGGGCCTCAATGGCCCCCTTGACCTCCTCCCGCCGCTTGTCCAGGTTCCGCAGGTATTGCAGCCGGTCGGCCAGGGTGCGCAGGGTGGTGTCTTCCATGGCGCCGTGGAGCTCCTTGCGGTAGCGGGCGATAAAGGGAATGGTGTTGCCCTCGTCGATGAGGTTCACCACGTTCTGAATGTATGTCTCCTTCTGGCCCAGTTCCCTGGCCAGGATCTGAATGATGGTATCCATAGTGTTCTCCTTTGCAGCGGGCTTGTCATCAATATTTTACCCGGTTTTGAACCGCAAGTCCAGGGTATCTCCTTGCTTTCCCCCGTCGTTGTGTGTAAAATCAAGGGGAAAGAAGGGGGAAAGATGTTATGAACCAACGCCTTTATGAGATCGACCAGGCCATCGATGCCCTGACCGCCGCCCAGGCCCGCCGCAAGCAGCTGGATGCCCAGATCGAGGAACTCCACCGTCAGCGGGGGGAGCGGCAGGCCAAGGTGGACGAGACCGCCCAAAGCTTCCGCAAGGAGCAGGACGACGTGGACAAGCTGGAGAAGGGCGGCGTGCACGCCTTTCTCCTTACCCTGATTGGTCATAAGGAGGAGCGGCTGGACAAGGAGCGCCGGGAGGCTCTGGCCGCCAAACTCCAGTACGACCAGGCCCGGTCGGACCTGGAATATCTGGAGAACAAGCTCAACGGCCTGATCCGGGAGCGGGACGGCCTGCGGGACGCCCCCGAGCAGCTGGAGGCACTGTGGGCGGAGAAGGCGGAGCTGGTGAAGGCCATGGGCGGCCAGACAGGGGCCCGGCTGGTGGAGCTGGACCGCCAGCTGTCTGACGTGACCCATCAGCAGAAGGAACTGGAGGAGGCACTCTCCGCCGGCGAGAACGCCAAGCGGCTGCTGGGCCAGGTCCAGGACGATCTGGACAGCGCCCGCAGCTGGGGCACCTGGGATATGCTGGGGGGCGGACTGATCGCCACCATGGCCAAGTACGACCGGCTGGACAGCGCCCAGTCCAGCATCCGGGCGGCTCAGCGGGCCCTGAGCGACTTCCGCACCGAGCTGGCCGATGTGAGTCAGCTCCAGGTGCCCAGCATCCAGATCGGGGAGTTTGCCACCTTTGCCGATTACTTCTTTGACGGCATTTTCTCCGACTGGTACGTCCAGTCCAGCATCAAAAAGGCCCAGGAGGGGGTATCGGAGGTCCACATGAAGCTGACCGCCGCACTCCGGGATCTGGAGGCCGCCTCTCAGGACCTGAACGACCAGCAGGCTTCTCTAAAGCGAGAGCGGGAAGAGTTGCTGGATTCCGTCTCATCTTAAAGCGCAAAAGAGCCGGCCTGCCAATGGGGCAGACCGGCTCTTTGCTTGCGTTCGCCCGGCTTAAATGGTAGCCAGCCGGTAGGTGGTGGTGTGGCGGTACTCCTCCCCCGCCCGCAGGATGGGGCTGGGGAAGCCCTGGTGGTGGATGGCGTCGGGCCAGCCCTGGGTCTCCAGGCAGAAGGCCGACCGGGGCCCGTACACCGCCCCATCCTTGCCGGGCACGCCGTCCAGATAGTTGGCGGTGTAGAGCTGGAGGCCGCACTGGGTGGTGTAGCACTCCAGGCACAGCCCGCCGCCCATGACCCGGGCGGCCAGCCCCAGAGGGGCATTGGGCTGGGTCCGCAGCACAAAGTTGTGGTCGTAGCCGTTGCCCACCGTCAGCTGGGGATGCTGCATGGCCAGTCCCTGAAGGAACGCCCGGGGGAAACGGACGTCAAAGGGGGTGCCCTCCACCGCCAGCAGGGACCCGGTGGGGGTACTGTTGGCGTCGTTTTCGGTGATAGCACTGGCATACACCTGGACCCGCTGGCCCTCCAGGGACCCGAAGTTGTGGCCCATCAAATTGAAGTAGCTGTGGTTGGTCAGGTTACACAGGGTATCCTTGTCGCTCTTGGCCCAGTAATCCAGGGAGAGTACGCCGTCGGCGGTGAGGTCGTAGCTCACCCGCACCTCCAGGGTGCCGGGGAAGCCCTCCTCTCCGTCGGGGCTGGTGTGGGAGAGCACCAGCTTGCCCTCCCGGACTGCCGCCTCCCACACGGCCTCATGAAAGCCGTGAACGCCGCCATGGAGGCAGTTGGGGCCGTTGTTGGCGGCCAGGGGGTAATGGACCCCGTTCAGGTCAAAGGAGGCGCCGCCGATGCGGTTGGCCACCCGGCCCACCAGGGCGCCGAAGTATTTGTCCTGCTTCTCATAGTCGGCCAGCGTGTCGCATCCCAGCACCACGTCTCTGTCCTCCACCATAAAGCTGCGGAGGATGCCGCCATAGGTGAGGATCTTGGCCGTATAGCTGCCCGCCTGGGCGGTCCACTGTTCCACTTCCTTGCCCCCGGCTGTGACGCCGAAAGGTTCTCTTGTCCAGTCTGCCATGGTTCCACCTTTCTCCCGGCCGAAGCGGGCCTCCCCTTCCTGTGAGCAAAGCCCGTTCCGCCTGATCATTCCACTCCATATCCGGTCCCGTTCCCGGGACAGCCTTACAGGAAATGATAACATATTTTGCGTCCCATGCCAATAGCCAGACGCTCCGCAAAGGGCACTCCTTGCCGGCAGTCTGCCAGTTGTTTTTTGCCTGTGCAACAGATCGCCGTCTGACGCTGTTGATGGATCATAACGGTCCAAACGAGAACAAGGAGGAATGTGCATGGCAAACTATACGGAACATTATCAGCTCCACCAGTGGGAGCCGGAGGACCCGTTCCTTCGGACGGACTTCAATGAGGATTTCAAAAAAATCGATACGACGCTGGACGGCAAAGGAAACTGCCGGATTGCCACCGGCAGCTATGCAGGCACAGGGGAATATGGTAAGGCCCACCCCAACACCATTCAGCTGCCTTTCCCGGCCCAGATGATCCTGTTGGATGTATCCGCCCGCAAGCACTACAATGGTATCCCGGAATATTACATCCTCTTCCGGCAGGCGCCCAGCTTTATACCGGACGACACCTCCAACGGGTCCAATATGCTGACCTGGAGCGACAGTTCCGTGTCTTGGTACTACACCGACTCCCACCCTGATGGCGCTCTTTACCAGTTCAATAAGACCGGCCAGACCTATCACTATACCGTAATTGGATAAAAAACGAGTCCCCGGAAAATCCGGGGACTCGTTTTTGTTTGTAGAGTTCCGATAGAATCGGGCTGATTACTTCGCAGCGATGTCAGTCACAACGATGATCACAGCGCCGTCCTTGGAGACGTTCAGGGACAGGGTCACAGCGCCGACCTTCTCGTCGTTGACCAGGTTGGTCAGAGACTCCAGGCTGGAGACGGTCTTGCTGTAGCCAGCATCGGTGTCGTGAGTATCAACGAAGGCAGCCTCGGCAACCTCGATGTCCTCAACCTTCTTGCCGTCCACGGTCACGGTCAGCAGGTTCTCGAACAGAGCATCCTTACCAATGGTAGCATTGGCAATCACGCCCTCCTCGTCGTCCCACACGAAGCCGGTGGTAACGGTCATCTTGTTGGCATCGTCCAGGACGTAGTAGCCGTCCTCGTCGGTGTCATAGGTGTAGAAGCCAGCAGTCAGGGGGTACTGGCCCTCGGCCACGTTCATGGTGTCCTTCTTGCCGTCGGCATAGTAGACGGTCTGGACGCGGTAACCGTCGCCCATCTCGGTGCTGGCCTTGGCAATGAAGATAGCGTCGTCGCTGAAGGTCTGAGCCTGATCAGCATTGTTGGTAACAATGATGATGTACTTGGCCACAGCGGAGCCGTCCTCGGTGATGACGAAGGACTTGGTAGCCTTGCTGGTGTCGTAAGCCACGCCGCCGGTGTACACGGAGGTATCCAGCTTGTTGGTGGTGCCTTCCACAAAGACGTACTTGGTGTCAGCGTTCAGACGGAAGGTCTTGGCGCTGGTGCTGATACGGGTGGAAGTCTTCTCCAGCTTAGCGTTGAAGGTCACGTTGTCGTACAGATCCCAAGTCTCCTCGGTGTTGGGAGCCCAAACAGTCAGGTCGAACTTGTCGTCGCCGGACTTGTGGGTCTCCTTGGCGTTGTCGGTCCACTTCTTATCGGAAATGGTGACCAGCTTGCCGTCGAAGTTGGTCAGGTAGGTGCCAGTGCCGGTAGCCTTATCCACGTTCTCCAGCTCGATCTGGGAGATGGTGCCGTCCAGAGCAACCAGCTGAGCATAGTAGGTGGTGACGTTAGCACCAGAGACCTTGGAGACCTCGTCCCACACCTTGTCCACATAGTAGACCTCGTCGATGGTAGCGGAAGCTTCCTTCACGGTCTCAGCGCCGATCACGAAGCCGTTCTCGTCCAGGTAGAAGTCATACTCGGAGCCGGCCTTAATCACAGTAGCCTCGGTGTAACCGGAAGCCAGGGTGTACTTGGTGCCATCGATGGTGAAGTAGCCGTTGTAACCGTCGGCAGCGGTAATCTTGGTGGTAGCAACCTTGCCGGACACGGTCTCCACGTCAGCGATAGCCAGGACAGCGGCGTCAACCACAGCGCCCTTGGTGTAGACGATCAGGTAATCGTCCTCCTCGTACTTGGCGGACAGCTTGTCGAAGGTGTCGTTGTTCTTCTTGGTGTCGTCATCGAAGGTGACATTGGTAGCAGTACTCTTGTCCCAAGGATTGTAGATGTCCAGGGAGACGGACTCGTCATCCAGATCGGTGACCTGAGCCAGGTAGCCCTGCTTCACCACGATGTGGGTGATCTCCTTGGCCTTGTCGCCGTTGGCGTACATCTCGATCACGGTGCCGACATACTCGCGGGCAGCCAGCTTGTCAGCGTTCAGAGAAGCGTCCTTGGAGCCGTTCACATACACGGTGGCCTTGGAGAAGTCGTAGTCGTCGTCCTTCAGATCCTTCAGCTCGTCAGCGTCGAAGCCCTCAACGTAGGTCTTGACAGCAGCCTTGGTGGCATAGGTGCCAACGGTGTCGCCGTCATAGGTCCACTTGGTGGCGGGAGCGCCGAAGTCGTCACGCACGTCGCCGGTGTCCAGCTTCAGGTCGGAGAAGTACTTCTCGCAGAACTGCTGATACTCGTCGCGGTCAGCGGAGACAACGCGGTAATCGTCGGACTTGTCGTTGGCCACAGGCTCGGCATTAGAAGCGCCCATATTGACGGAGCCGCCGCCGTTGCCGAAGTCAATGTCAATACCCTTGTTGTCGTACTTGACCATGTTGGCGGTCAGAGCCTGGAAAGCCATCTGAGCAGCGTCCTGACGGGACAGCTCGTTGGTCAGCACCAGGCCCTTGGGGGAGATGCCAGCCTCGATGGCGTCGGCAGCCACGTTGATGGTCCAGGAGTTGCCGGTGTAGTTCTCGATCTTGGGATCATAGCCCAGAGCAACCAGCAGCATCTTGGCAAAAGCAGCGCCGGTCAGCTTGCCCTCGGGGAAGAAGTGGCCCTGACCATCGCCAGCCAGGATGCCCAGGTTCACGCAGTAGCCGATGAAGGGAGCGGACCAGCGGTCAGCAGCCACGTCGGTAAACACGGCGCCGCTGGTGGCCAGCTTCTCAGCGGCCTCTTCGCCCAGGAGCATATAGCAGATGATCTTGGCAGCCTGCTCACGGGTCAGAATGGAGTTGGGCTGGAAGTCGCCCTTATCGCCGCCCTCGAGAATACCGAGTGCGACCATAACGTCGACAGCCTCAACGTTCTTGATTTCATCCGCATCGGTGAAATCGCTGCTCGCAGCGCCGGCGCCCACGACCATCATGCCCATCAGCATAACAGCGGCCAGAGCCAGGCTGAGAGTCCTCTTGAGGTTTCTCATTTGGAATTCCT
>NZ_CAJFGT010000088.1:0-9754 GCF_904377885.1 Flavonifractor sp. An112
CTCCTCCTCCACCTTGATCTGGGTGGCGATGCCGGCGTGGTCGGTGCCGGGCACCCACAGGGCGGCGTAGCCCTGCATCCGCTTGAAGCGGATCAGGATATCCTGGAGGGTGGAGTCCATGGCGTGGCCCATGTGGAGCTGGCCGGTGACGTTGGGGGGCGGCATGACGATGGTGAAGGGCTTTTTATCGGGATCACGGTGGCCCTCAAAGCAGCCGTTTTTCTCCCACATCTCGTAGACGCGGCCCTCCACCTCCTGGGGTTCATAGACCTTGGGAAGTTCTTTCTTCATCTGTTACACTCCTTTTCGGGGCAAAAAAAGTTCGCCCCAAGCTGTTGCTCAGGGCGAACCTGTTAGTCCGCGGTACCACCTGAATTTCCTCAAATGAGGACACTCATTGCCTCTGTAACGGGAGGATTCCGCCGCCCCCTACTGTGGTTCAGGGGCAGAGCTCTGGGACGACCTTCCCCCCACCGCCGGAGAGCCTTGCACCAAACCGGCTCCTCTCTGTACCTTTCGCGGGGGTACTCCTTCCCATCTTAGCCTTTGGGACATAGTATATGCACTTTTCGGGAAAATGTCAAGCCTCTGGCTTACCGCAGTTCCTTGTCGCAGTAAGCGCAGCAATCCACGCCGCCGTTCTGCTTCACCAGGGGGGGCAGGTAGTGCTCGGTCTGGGTGATGCAGTTGGGGTTGGAGCACACCGGCTTGGTGCCGATCTCCACGGCGCCGGGGCTCATACGGTCCTGATTGGCCAGGTCGGTGAGCAGCGCCATACGGGCATACATACCATAGCGGGCCTGCTCAAAGTAGACCGCCCGGGGATCGTCGTCCACGTCGATGGCGATCTCGTCCACACGGGGCAGGGGATGCATCACCAGCAGGTCCTTCCGGGCCCGGTCCAGCTTCCGGCGGGTGAGGACGTAAATGCCCTTGCACCGCTCGTACTCCAGGGGATCCACAAAGCGCTCCCGCTGGATACGGGTCATATAGAGCACATCCAGCTGGGGAATGACGGCCTCCAGGCCGGTGACCTCGGTAAACCACATATCATTCTCCCGCATGAAGGCCCGCATATATTCGGGCACCGCCAGCTCACGGGGAGCAATGAGGAAAAACTTGATGCCCTTGAACTTGGCCAGGGCCTTGATGAGGGAGTGAACGGTACGGCCGTTCTTCAGGTCACCGCACAGGCCCACGGACAGGCCGTCCACACCGCCCCGCAGGCGGGTGATGGTGGTCAGGTCGGCGGTGGTCTGGGTAGGGTGCATATGGCCGCCGTCGCCGGCGTTGATCACCGGTACATCAGAGTAAAGAGAAGCAGCCTTGGCGGCGCCCTCCTTGGGGTTACGCATGACCACCACATCGGCGTAGCCGGACACCATCTTGATGGTGTCCTTCAGGGTCTCGCCCTTGGCGGTGGAGGTAGATTTGGGATCGGCAAAGCCGAACACGGTACCGCCCACCCGCAGCATGGCGGTCTGGAAGGAAAAGTTGGTGCGGGTAGAGGGCTCATAGAACAGGCTGGCCATCACCCGCCCCCGGCAGGCGTCCATAAAATCGGCGGGGTGGTCCATAATATCACTGCACCGCTGGTACAGGGAATCCCACTCCGCCCTTGACAGGTCTCCAAAGTCGATCAAATGCCGCATGACGCTTCATTTCCCCTTTTGAATTTTTTCTATCGTATCATATTTCCCCTCGTTCCGGCAAGAGCAGAATGGACAAATTTCCTACTTTTTTCCCACTCCTCCTTGACATCTACGCCGTTCAATCTGCCCGGCTCTGTGTAAAGACTGACAGGTATCCTTTGCTCAGGTTATGCCCACACTAAAAAGCAAAGGAGGCTATGCCATGTCGCTGTTTTGGATCTTTCTAATTTATAGCTTTGTCGGCTTTCTCATCGAGGTAGGCTATGCCCGACTGAGTGGTGAATCCAAGCAGGACCGGAAGTGCCGCCTGCTTCTTCCCATCTGCCCGGTCTATGGGCTGGGCGCGCTGGGTCTGCTCCTGCTGCCGGAGTGTGTGCGGGCTCAGCCTCTTCTGTTGTTCCCTGCCGCGGTTCTGATCTGTACGGCGGCAGAGCTTCTGGCGGGTCTTTTTTATGAAAAAGTCTTTCTGGTATCCTTCTGGGATTACTCCCATTTGCCTCTGCATCTGGGCCGGCACATCTGCCTCCGCTTCTCCCTGTACTGGGGCGCATTGACTCTGGCCCTCTATTATTTGCTCCATCCGACGGTTGCCTGGCTGGCTGCCGCCATTCCAACCTGGGCCACACCACCCGCTGCGGCTTTGTTGTGCGTAGATACGGTACTCACCGCCCTTCTGCTGCGCCGAACACGGGATACCGGTTCTCTACGCTGGTATGTCCGGCTGTTCCGACGAAAGCCAGCGTGAAAAACGCCCCCTTTCAGATTTTTGTATCTGAAAGGGGGCGTCCCTCATGCCCGTCTCAGGTCATTTAGCGTCTCGTCAATCTTCTTCTGGGATACGTAAGCCTGGGCTACCGAGAGGATCTGCTCCAGGGTGATGGAGCGGGCAGCCCCCAGGATGGGATGCTTGAAGAGCATAGGGAACCGGCGCTGAAGCACCGCCCGGCTGCCCGGATGGTCCAGCAGCTCCCCTACTGTAATCTGATTGCGTTTGAGTTCCATGCGCTCACCTCCACCCCAGTCTATGCACCAGTGACGCAGATTTGACTTGCGGGCTGATGTGGGGCAGGCTATAATGGTGTGCATACCATATATCCGGATAAGGAGGCCCCACTTTCTATGATCCATTCTCTGGATAACCATGTTCCTCAGCTCCACCCGGAGGCCAGAATCGCCGCCAATGCCACCCTTGTGGGCAAGGTATCTGTCGGCCCCGCCGCCAGCATCTGGTACGGCGCAGTTCTGCGGGGCGATGAGTGCTCCATCCGCCTGGGCACAGGCTCCAACGTGCAGGACCAGGCGGTGGTCCACGGCGACCCGGACTTTCCCACTGTCATCGGTCGGGATGTAACTGTAGGCCACGGCGCCATCCTCCATGGATGCACAATAGAAGACGGATGCCTCATCGGTATGGGCGCCATCCTGCTCAACGGCTGCGTCATCGGTGCAGGCAGTCTGGTGGCGGCCGGGGCGCTGGTCACCCAGAACACGGTAATCCCGCCAGGCAGCCTGGTGATGGGTTCCCCTGCCAAAGCGGTCCGGCCCCTGCGCCCGGATGAGCAGGAATCCCTGCCCCACTCCGCCCAGCTCTATCGGGAGCTGTCTGCGGCCCAACTTCCCGCTGTCGGTCAGGAGGTAACAACATGAAAAAAGAGCATCACCCCAAGGGACAGCGCCGACAGGCGCTGAAAGAAGAGGTAAAGGCCAAACCCGGTGTGACCGCAGTCTATATCATTCTCCGGGCCCTGGTTATTGTGGCCATCGTGGCCCAGTCCTTCAAGGGTAATTTTGAGAACGTGTTTCTGTGTGTTCTCACCCTGTTTCTCTTTACGCTGCCTTCTTTCCTGGAGCGCACCATTCGTGTGGAGATTCCGGACACGCTGGAAATTATCATCTTACTTTTCATCTTTGCTGCAGAAATCCTTGGTGAGATCCAAGCCTACTACATCCAGTATCCCTACTGGGACACCATGCTCCATACCCTCAACGGTTTCCTGTGCGCTGCCATCGGCTTCTCTCTGCTGGACATCCTCAACCGGAATGAAAAACTAAAATTCAGCCTCTCTCCGGTCTATCTGGCTGTGGTAGCCTTTTGCTTCTCTATGACCATCGGCGTGCTTTGGGAGTTCTTTGAGTTCTCGATGGACCAGCTCTTCCTGCTGGATATGCAGAAGGATACCGTGGTCAATTCCATTGGCTCGGTGATGCTGGACCCCACCGGAGGCAATCACCCTGTCTCCATCAAACATATTACAGATGTGATCGTGGTCACTGCCGACGGCGCCCAGCAATCTCTGGGGCTGGGCGGCTATCTGGACATCGGCATTATCGACACCATGAAGGATCTGTTCGTGAATTTTATTGGCGCTGTGGTCTTTTCCACCATCGGCTTCTTTTATGTGAAAAACCGCGGCAAGGGCAAATTTGCTCCCCAGTTTATCCCCACTGTGGTGGACGATGTGGAAACAACGGCAGATCAGGACGATCCCACTCAGGATTAAGCTGCTTTGCTCCTCTGTTTTTCCACCTGCTCTCCCCTTTTGGCAGATTTTTTTACTACACACCTGCATAGAGTTCCTCCATTCCGCCCATACTAGGAGCGTACCACGGTAACAAGGAGGAATTTGCAATGAACCAGACCCCTAACAACAGCATCAAGTGCTCCGTCACCAACTGTGCCCATCACTGCGGCGGCCAGAACTACTGCACCCTGAATGAGATCAAGGTCGGCTGCTGCGAGCCCAACGCCACCAAGTGCGCCTCCACCGAGTGCGCCTCCTTCCAGCTGGGCCAGCACTAAGCACCTGAGCAACAAAAAACAGGACCTGCGAAAGCAGGTCCTGTTTTTTGTATTTGGAATTACTCCTTGGGCTCGGCAGGGGCCTCGGCCTTGGGAGCCTCCGCCTTGGGGGCGGCGGCGGCAGCAGGGGCAGCCTTGGGCGCCGCAGGCTTGACCTCGGGCACCTTGCCATCCACGGTGATCAGCTTGCGGGGGCACTTCTGGGCGCAGATGCCGCAGCCAATGCACTTCTCGTAGTCGATCACGGCCAGGTTGTTGACCATGGTGATGGCTTCCTTGGGGCAGTTCTTCATGCACAGAGAACAGCCAATACAGCCGTTGTCGCACACCTTCCGGGCATCCACACCCTTGTCATGGGAGGAGCAGGGAATGGTGACGTGGCGCTTGGTCTTGTAGGGCTCCAGTGCAATGATATGGCGGGGGCAGGTGTCCACGCACTTGTTGCAGGCCTTGCACTTGTCCTCGTCCACCTTGGCCACGCCGTCGATGACGTGGATGGCGTCGAAGGGGCAGACCTTCTCACAGGAGCCCAGGCCCAGGCAGCCGTAGGAGCAGCCCAGATCGCCGCCGCCGGGCAGCTTGGAAGCGGCCACGCAGTCGTGAAGGCCCACATAGTTGTACTGCTTGTAGTTCTGACCGCAGCCGGTGCAATGGACCTGAGCGATCATTTTGACAGCAGCACCGGCAGATACGCCCATAATCTCACCGATCTGAGCGGCGACAGCCTCGCCGCCGGCGGCGCAGGCATTGACAGGGGCCTTGCCCTTGGCCACAGCGGCAGCATAACCGGAGCAGCCGGGGAAACCACAGCCGCCGCAGTTGGCGCCGGGCAGGCAGGCCAGCACAGCCTCCTCCTTGGGGTCCACCTCAACGGAAAACACCTTGGCGGCGATGGCCAGTACCAGGCCGAAGATGGCGCCCAGCACAGCCAGGACCACAACGGCAAAGATAACAGTATTCATATCCATGATTCATCCGCCTCCCTTAACCAAAGACCTTCAGGCCGGAGAAGCCCATGAAGGCCAGAGCCACCAGGCCGGCGGCCATCAGGGCGATGGGGAAGCCCTCAAAGGCCTTGGGGCACTTGGAGAACTCCATCCGCTCACGAATGGAAGCGAAGATCACGATGACCAGCAGGAAGCCGATACCGCCGGTGACGCCATATACCACGCTGGTAATAAAATCGTAGCTGTTCTGGGTGTTCTGGAGCACCACGCCCAGCACGGCGCAGTTGGTGGTAATCAGGGGCAGGTACACGCCCAGGGCCTCATAGAGGGAGGGCATGGACTTCTTCAGGAACATCTCGATGAACTGCACCAGGGCGGCAATGACCAGGATGTAGGTCACGGTCTGCATGAAGGTCAGCCCCAGGGGCACCAGAATCAGCTCATTGATGGGCCAGCAGATAGCGGAAGCCAGACCCATAACGAAGATAACGGCCAGGCCCATACCGGAGGCCGTCTCCACCTTCTTGGACACGCCCATAAAGGGGCAGATACCCAGGAACTGGGCCACGATGAAGTTATTGACCAGGATGGCGCCAAGGGCCACGGTAAACAGGTTTGCCCAATCCATTACTTGGCCACCTCCTCAGTCTTTTTCTCGCCCTTCTTGGGCTTGTTCAGAATGTACTGCATGGCAGCGATGAGCACGGCCAGCGTGATGAAGCCGCCCACAGGGAGAATCATGCCCAGAGCGGGGATGCCCTCGGGCAGGATACGAATGCCGGCGGCAGTGCCCAGGCCGAAGGCCAGGTTGCCGTCCTTGCCGATCTCCAGCAGGCCGCCCATGATGGTGCCGTTGCCCAGGAACTCACGGACCACACACATGATCACCAGGATCATGGTATAGCCCAGGCCCTGGAAGATACCGTCCATGGCGGAAGCGCCGATGCCGTTCTTGTAAGCAAAGGACTCGGCACGACCCAGAATGATACAGTTTACCACGATCAGAGGGATAAACAGACCCAGGCTGGCCGACAGAGCAGGTACGAATGCCTGGAGCATCAGGTCCACGATGGTCACGAAACCGGCAATGACCACGATGAAGCAGGCAATACGAATATTGTTGGGAATAATCTTACGCAGAGCTGCGATGATAATATTGGCCAGGGTCAGGATCACCAGCACGGACACACCCATGCCCAGTCCGTTGAACAGAGTGGTGGTGATGGCCATGGTGGAACACATACCCAGCAGCTGGACGGTAACGGGGTTCTGATAGAACAGACCGTCCATCAGTTGTTTTCTTGCATTCATGGTTTGTTCCCTCCTTAACCCATGCTGGCCGCGGCGGCAATAGCGGAGGAAACCGCCTCGCATACGCCTCGGGAGGTGATGGTGGCGCCGGTGAGCGCGTCGATGGTGCCGCCGTCCTTGGTCACATGGACCTCACCAGTGGCACCAACGAACTGGGCACGGAAATCCTCCTTGCTGGCGTTGGAACCCAGGCCGGAGGTCTCGCCGGTCTTGACGATGGACACACCGGAGCAGGCTCCGGTAGCGTCCACGCCTACCATAATGGTCAGGTTGCCGCTGAAGGAAGTGGCAGGCTTGACCTGCACCACATAGCCGGCGTCGCCGGCGCTGTAGACGTCTTCCACGGTAGCGTCGCCGCCGGTGTACTGATCGGTAACCTTCTCATAGCTGTCGGCAGGCAGCACAGCAGCCATGGCCTCCTGGGTGGTCTTTTCGTTGTTGGCCGCAATGTAGGGCTTGGTGACCTCATTGGTCAGGCCCAGCAGCAGAGCGGTAACGGCGCAGATAGCAAACAGCACAATGACCAGAGTGGCCATGCCGGCTTCTTTCTTCTTAGTAACAGTTTCGCTCATGGCTTAGCCCTCCTTTCCGGCTTTGGCCTTTGCCTTGGCGGCGGCCTTCATTTCCTTGGTAACGCCGTAACGGTTGGGCTTGCCCACCTTGTCAATGAGCCACACGCAGCAGTTCATGATCAGGATGGAGTAGGACACACCCTCGGGATAGCCGCCGAAGTAGCGGATAAACACGGTGAGCAGACCGCAGCCGATGCCAAAGATGACCTCGCCCTTCTTGGTAACGGGGCTGGTCACATAATCGGTAGCCATGAAGAAGGCACCCAGCATCAGGCCGCCGGTGCACAGCTGATAGAGCATCCAGGTCAGCCGGTCATTGCCGCCCATGGGGAAGGCAAAGGTAAGCACGGCCACAGTGGCGATGTAGGCCACGGGGATGCGGGCACGGATCACGCCGCGCCAGATCAGGTACAGGCCGCCCAGCAGCAGCATGAGGGCGGACACCTCGCCGATACAGCCGCCCACATTGCCCACGAAGGCGTCCAGCAGAGAGGACTCAGGCAGCAGGCCGCCGTGCATGAAGTCGGCGGACAGGGGGGTAGCGCCGGTGACGATGTCAGCGCCGGACATGGTGACCTCACCGGAGATGAGGCCGGCCCACTTGTCGGTACCGATACCGGGCACGATCCAGGTGGTCATGGCCACAGGGTAGCACAGCATCAGGAAGGCACGGCCGCCCAGGGCGGGGTTCATGAAGTTCTGGCCCAGGCCGCCGAAGAGCTGCTTGACCACCACGATGGCGAAGAAATCGCCGATGATCAGCATCCAGTAAGGCAGAGTGGGGGCGCACACGAAGGCCAGCAGCACGCCGGTAACGGCAGCGGACAGGTCCTTGTTGGCGCAGGACTTCTTCATCAGCTTGCGATAGCCCCACTCAAAGAACTCGCAGGCCACCACAGAGATCAGAGTGGCAACGAGAGCACGGGGGCCGAAGAACACCACGCCCATGACCAGGGCGGGCACCAGCGCGATGAGCACATCGCGCATCAGGTTCTGGGTATCGATGGGGGAGGCCACGTGGGGGGACGAGGCCACCGTCAGATTCAGCTTCTTTTCCTCATTCATGCTTTGGCCGCCTCCTTTGCCGCTTTTTCCTTGGCCGCCAGATTCCGCAGCTCACCCTTGGTCACGCGGAAGGACTGGACCAGATGGATGCGGGCGGGGCAGATGTAGTTGCAGGAACCGCACTCGATGCAGTCCATGACGTTGAGGGCCTCCGCCTCTTTCCACATACCTTTCTCGGCATACAGGTGCATATACACGGGAGTCAGGTGCATGGGGCAGACGTTGACGCAGCGGCCGCAGCGCAGGCAGACCTCTTCCTCTACCACGGGTGCAGCCTCGTGCTTGGTGAGGCAGAGCACGGCGTTGGTGCCCTTGATGCAGGTCACGTTCAGGTCGTACTGAGCGATACCCATCATGGGGCCGCCGGTGAGGATGCGCTCAGGCTCCTCCTTGAAGCCCTTGGCCTCGTTGATGAGCTCCTGGAAGGACACGCCCAGGGGCACCATCAGGTTCTTGGGCTCCTGGATGGCGTCGCCGGTGACGGTGATGACGCGGTGGGTAACAGGCTTGCCCTCTACCACGGCGTCATACACGGCGGCAGCGGTGCCCACGTTGAACACGGCGCAGCCCACATGGGCGGGCAGGCCTCCGGGAGGCACCTCACGACCGGTGATGCGCTGGATCAGCTGCTTCTCAGCACCCTGGGGGTACCGGGTCCGCAGAGACTCCACAGTGATGTCACCCTTGCCGCCCACCAGAGCACGCAGGTGCTCGATGGCATCCTCCTTGTTGGCCTCCACACCGATCACGCCGCTCTTGAGGCCGAAGGCCTGCATGAGGATGCGCAGACCGCCTACAACCTTCTCACCATGTTCCAGCATGAGGCGATGGTCGGCGGTGATGTAGGGCTCACACTCGGCGCCGTTGAGGATCACGGTGTCCACCTTGCCAATACCCGAGCTGATCTTCACATGGGTGGGGAAGCCGGCGCCGCCCATACCGGTAAGGCCAGCCTCCTTCACGATGTTGACGATCTCATCGGTGCTCAGCTTGGTGTAATCGGGATGGGGAACGAGCTCGGAGCCCCAGGTATCCTGGAAGTCGTTCTCGATCACCACCGACATACACTTGCCGCCGCCCACATAGGGACGGGGCTCCACCGCCTTGACCTCGCCGGAGACCGAAGCGTGGATGGGGGCGCCCAGACCGGCGATCTCGCCGATCTTCTGACCCACCTTAACGTGATCGCCCACAGCAACGATGGGCTTACAGGGAGCACCGATATGCATGGACATAGCGATGACCACCTGCTTGGGAGCAGCGCTCAGAGGCGCTATCTCCTTGTGGCGTGCCAGCTCCTTCCGGTCATGGGGATGCACGCCGCCGTAAAAGCTTTGCTTCATAGGTCCACCTCGCAAATCTGACCCACACACGGGCCATTTTTCTGAGTTGTTTGACCGGTATCTC
>NZ_CAJFGT010000089.1:0-14909 GCF_904377885.1 Flavonifractor sp. An112
GATCTCTTTCCGCAAGGCCGTCCAGGTTCCCCTCGGTTTCTTCCGATTTTGGTCAGATTTTCATGCCCTCTCGCAAGGCGCTCAGATAGAATATCACTCCCACCCCCATTTGTCAACACCTTTTTTCACTTTCCGCCCTTTTCTTTTTCCGTCCCGGATTTTTGGACAGCAGACACCAGGTCCTCATAGGAGAAAAGCGCATTCAGTACCTCCAGCATGGCATTGGGAGACAGATGCCCCGGCAGCCCCAGCTGCTTCATCAAGGCCTGCCTGCGCTCGGCTGATCCAGCCCCTCCAGACAAACCCAACAGCATCAGATCCGCCTTGGTGATGGCTCGTCCACAGCGTACCGGCGGAGCATCTTCTTCCAGAAAGGTAGCCCCCGCCCGTCGGAGGGCCTGTTCCAGTACCTGGGGACGCATCCCTTCCACGCCCAGCTTACCCTCTTTTCCCGGCGTGCGCTTCCGACGCTCCTTGCCCAGGATATCAGGCACATAGGCGTGTTTCACCTGTTCCGGCGGAATGCTGCCCTTGAGAAAACTGCGGATGACAAAACCAGCCCCATCCGGATCGGTGAGGATGATAAGGCCCCGCTCCGCCGCCAAGCGGCGGAACAGGGCCAGTTTCTCACTGTTTTTAAATACACCAAAGCCGGAGGTCTCCACAATAATGGTATCCACCATCTGAGAGAGGGTATTCTTATCATAACGCCCCTCTACCACAATAGCCTCTTTGATCCGCAGCATACTCAGCTCCAGTGCAGGCAGGCGTATCCGACGTGCCAGCCGTCACCCAGGTCTTCCGTGTACAGAACACCGGGCCGGGCACTGCCCCGCCAGGGTTGCTGATGGACATTCAGGCGATCCAGAGGCTGATCGGACAGCCAAGCCCGTGCCGCACCGTTGCAGAGACACACAGTCAGCGCACCATCCTCCAGGCGGACCGCCTCCACCTCCAGGCCATCCAGCGGTTGGGTACTCAATCCCTCCGAGGGCAGTTCCCCCGCCTGGGCCGCCTTCCGCAGAAGCTGCAGCTCGTCCCTCCGCACCGCCAGCAGCTTGCGGACCTGCTCACGGATGATCTCCATCTGATTCTTTCTGCGATTGGCGGTCAGATACCACCCCGCCGCGCCGGCGGCGGCAAGCGCCACGCCAAAGATCGCACGCTTTTTCATTATCATCAGGCTCCTTTCTTTACGGCCAGCTCCATCAGCAGGCCAGTCAACAGTTCTTCTCCATCCGCGCCGGTGGATTTCATGGCCAGATCAACCTCACCACAGCGGATCACCGCCCGGCGGCACCAACCCAGAGAAAACCGCCGGGCTGACTGCATCATCCGTTCCGCCGGATAAGCCGAGCGCAGTCCCCACAGCTCCATCAAATAGCGGCTTCCCTTCCTGTGTTCCAGGGCCAGCCGGGCTGTATAGAGCTGCCGCAGCTGCTTGCCCAGGGCCGCCAGCAGCTTAATGGGAGGCTCCTGCATATGATAGAGGTCCCCCAGCACTGAGGCCGCCTTGTCAAAGTCTCCGGCGGAGATGGCATCGGTCATCTGGAACACCACCGCGTCAAGCTGGGGCGTGGCCACAGCGTCGATATCCTGTCGGGTAACCCGCCGGTGAGAGGCATAAGCGCCGATCTTGCCGATCTCCGAAATCAGAGTGTGCATCAGATCTCCACACAGGAAGATAAGATACTTGGCGTCCTCAGTACCGATATCATGGTCCATGGCCCGGAAACGCCGGGCGATCCAGTCCACCAGATCCCCCTGCTCCTGCCGGTTGAAGGGCACTACACTGCCTTTCTCCTTGATAACACCGGCCAGCTTGGTACGGGCGTCTGATTTATATTCGATCAGGTCATACACAAAGACCAGGCACACATAGTCGGGCAGATCCTTCAAAATGGCGGTAAGCCCCTCCTTGTCCCCCTTAAAGAGATCGTAATCATTGACTACGATCATGGTACGGGGACTCATCATAGGCAGGCAGTCCACCGTCTGGGCCAGAGCCTTCAAATCAAACTCCTTACCCTGGATCACATGGTAGTTGAAGGCCTCCATTCCCGGAGGCAGCAATTTCTGCTTCATTTGTCCCAGATAGTAGTCACGCAGATAGGCCTCCTCGCCATGAAACACATAGAGGCTGCCCAGTGTGCCGCTTTTCAGATCCTGTTTCAGCTTCTGATAGGCGGCAGTATCCGGTTTTCCCTTTGGCGGCATGGTATCTTCTCCTTATTCCGCAGTAATGGTAACGGTCCCCGACCAGTCTGTGCGGTAGATCTGGCATCCGTGCTGGGACAGGCGGGCCAGGGTCTCCGCCGCCGGGTGACCGTAAGTATTGTATCCAACTGATATAACAGCCCATTCCGGCTGTATGGCCTGGAGCAATTCGTCCGACGAGGCGTATTTGGAGCCGTGGTGGCCTGCTACCAGCAACTCTGTATCCGGCAGGTCTCCGTATTTCACCAGCCGTCCCTCCACGGTGGTATTCATATCACCCGTAATCAGAACGTCAAATTCCCCTGCACTTCCCAGCACTGACAGGCCCTCTTCATTGCTGCCGCCGCTGCCCAGGGGCGGGTAGATCTTCAGGCTCGTCTCTCCCAGCTCGGCGGTGGCCCCATCGGTGACCAACAGAGTCTCCACTCCATGGGCTTGGGCGGCAGCCTCCACCTCTGCCCGCAGGGCACTGTCCGGCTCCACGTCAGGCAGAATCAGCAGTCCAACGTCCATCCGCTCCAGCAGTTGAGGAATTCCGGATGCGTGGTCGTCGTGATAGTGGGTGAGGATCACCAGGTCGATGTGGCTCAGGCCCAGAGACTGAAAGTAATCCGCAGCGGTATTTCCCGCATCGTAGCCGCCGCAGTCAACCAGCGCGGTCTGCCCCCGGGAATAGAGGGCCACGCTGAGCCCCTGACCCACATCCAACACCGATACGGTCAGCCTTCCGCCGGTGAGGGCAGCAGCCTGGAGGATCAGGGCGCCACACAGGGTGGACGTACTGAGACACAATGGCACCACCCCCCGCCCTCTTGGACCTCGCCAAAGCACCCACAGAAAAATAAGTCCATAAGTCAGAGCCATCCACAGAATCAGATAGATGGAATGGACGGCCACCGAGGCAAAGGGCAGTCCTGCCAGGGCTGCGGTAAGCCACTGGAGATACCACACCGGCAAGGAGACCACCCAGGCCATCACCGTGGCCACGGCAGGCAGCACAAGCCCCACCAGCGCCGTCACCAGCCCACCCAGGAAGGCATCGGACACCGCCCACAGGGAGAGCAGATTGGTAAGAGGTGAAATAAGCGTTACGCTGCCAAAATAGAAGGCCATCAGAGGCGTGGTGAACACAATGGCCCCCAACGTGGTGGCAACAGTGGCGATAATCACCCGGGCCACCCGGCAGCCCAGTTTGAGCCAAAAGTTCTGGGGCTTGCGGGGCAGTCTGCTCTCCCACTTCTCACACAAAGGCCCGGTAAACAGAAAGATACCGGCCACGGCGGCAAAGGACAGCTGGAGGGACACGCTGGCGGCGGCATAGGGATTGACCGCCAGCAGTATCATCAGCACGGTACTGAGGCTGGTAGGCGGATCATTCTCCCGGTCCACCAGCGGCGCAATCAGGAGCAGGGCCTGCATCAACGCTGCCCGCTGGACCGAGGGGGTGTTGCCCGCCACAGCGCTGAAAAAGAAAAGCAGGCCGATGCCCACCACTGCCGACAGCCGCCTGCGGCGGCCCAACAGAGTAGTAATCAGTCCGGCCAAAAAAGAGACATGGAGGCCGGAGACTGCGATCACATGGGCCAGTCCAGACCGGCGCAGGGCACTGTACACCGCCTCAGGCAGTTCCGTCTTGTCTCCCGTCAGCAACGCGGTGACCAAAGGCGCGGTACTATCCGGAAAAGCTCGGTCCACGCTGTCCTTCAGCGCCCCACTGAACAGGGCGGGCCAGCAGCCCACCGGAGTCTGTTCCGGCCGTTCCGCCGTCCATTCCTTCCCGCCGCTGCCGATGAGGAGTACCCCTTTGGCATAATAGTAGCTGGTAGTCTCCCCCGCCATAGTGTCTGCCATACGGAAGGAGGCGGTCACTGTCAGCCGGTCGCCAGGCCGCAAACCCATGGCCTCTTCCCCATTCAAATAAAGCAAGGTCTTGACCGGACTTCCATCGTCCCCATAGACCTCCGACATAACAGAAGTGCTGTAGCTGTTCTCCTGAGGCCAATCGGTAACCAGAGCCGTAACCGTCGTCTCTGTGCCGTTCAGCCGCAGCGCAGGTACCCGTACCAGAGCGCAGTATACTCCCGTCCAACACAGGCCCGCCGCCAAACCGAAGCAGATCAGCAGCGTCCGCAGACGGGCTTTGCCCCGAAGGAACAGTCCGGCCAGGGCTGCCAAACCACAGCACGCCCCCGCCGGCACCAGTATGGCTTCCGGCAGCAGATAAACCGCCAGAAACACCGCGCCGGAAAAGGCGGCGGCAAACCAGGCCAGCTTACGCATAGGGCATCCCAGCCAGGCAGCGGATAGACTGAACATACATGGTCATCACCTTATCCATGATACCAAACTGAGCCATACAGCGCAAGACATGACTCCATGCACAGTCACAAAAAATGCAGAACAGCCCCCGCCCTTCTAGGGCAGGGGCTGTCTTTCTATCTGGTTCTTATTTCTTCCGCAGGAAAGAGAACTTGGTCTCGGAGCAGATCACGCCCACAAAGATCAGGGCAAAGCCCACCAGCATCAGGGCGGTAGGCTGCTCATTGGCGAAGATCATGGAGAAGATCACACCGAAAGGAGCCTCCAGAGACAGGAGGACCGCCGCGGTGGAGGGGGCGGTGTACTTCTGGCCGATGTTCTGGAAAAGCAGTGCGCCGCAGGAAGCGAAAATCACCAGGTAGGCAAGGCCAAAGATCAGATCGCCGTTGAACACCTCGGGGCTCACCGAAGTTCTGGTAACCAGCACGCCGATCCAGGAAAACACGGCAAAGCTGGCAAACTGGAGGGTGGTCAGGATGAAGATATCCCGGCCCTCGGAGAACTTGGACACCGCCACGATATGGGCGGCAAAGAAGAAGCCGCCGATAAGGGTAAGTACATCACCCATATTGAAAGCGGAAGCATTGTCGCCGGTAACTGACACCAAGCCGATGCCGATGATGCACAGCAAGGCTGCGATCACATTGAACTTGTCCGGCCGGCGCTTGGCCACGATCCAGTAGAGGAAGGGGACAATGACGCAGTAGACCGCAGTAAGGAAGGCGTTTTTGCCGGGGGTCGTCTGTTCCAGGCCGTAGGTCTGGAAGGCGTAGGCCACAAACAGGCAGAAGCCCATTACTGTGCCGCCAATCAGGTAGTGGCGGTCCATCACCTTCCATCGTTTGATAAAGACCACCGCCAGCACAAGAGCGGCAAAACTGAATCGAATGGCCAGCAGCCAGAAGGTGGGCAGCACATCCACGCTGCTCTTCATCACTACAAAGGAACTACCCCAAATAATCGTAGCGAGGATAATCAGCGGGGTGGCGAACTTGGCCAGGACACTGCTTTCATTGGTTTGGCTCATGGTTGTACCTCTCCTTTACCTATGGTAAAATAAAATGTAATCCCAACAAAGGGGGGCATCCAAATGAAACCGCTGGATCGGACCTTTTTTGCCCGGGACACCTTGGATGTGGCCCGAGATCTGCTTGGAAAACACCTGGTCCGGATATGGAACGGGGAAACGCTGGTGGGTCGCATTACAGAAACCGAGGCCTATATTGGCCGGTGCGACAAGGCCTGCCACGCCTATGGCTACCGCCGAACCGCTCGGACCGAGACTCTCTTTGCCCCGCCTGGCACCGCATACATCTACCTGATCTACGGGATGTACCACTGTCTCAACTTTGTGACCGAGGCGGAAGGGGAGCCTGCTGCCGTCCTGCTGCGGGGTCTGGAACCGGTGGATGGGTTGGCTCGTATGAGCCTCAACCGCTTCGGCAAAATGCCCGGAGAGCTGACTTCCTATCAAAAGAAGCACTTTCTGGATGGACCGGGCAAGGTGTGCAAGGCCCTGGCTCTTACCCGTGCCCAAAATGGTCTGGACCTGTGCGGCCAGGAGTTGTTTCTCTGTGATGCAGGCGAAACACCCTCTGTCATCCATACCGGCCCCCGTATCGGCATCGACTACGCCGAGGAGGCCGTTCAATTCCCCTGGAGGTTTTATGTATGATCCTGTTTGACTTTGACGGCACCCTGGTGGACTCCAACGGCGTGTGGGAGGAGGTGGACAACACCTTCCTGGCCCGCCGGGGGCTGACCCCCACCCAGGAGTACAGCGAGACGGTGGGCCACTCCATCTTCCCTCTGGCCGCCCAGTTCACCATCGATTACTACCACCTGGACACCACGCCTCAGGCCATCATGGACGAGTGGACCCAGCTGGGCCGGGAGGCCTACCTATCTCAGGTCCCCGCCAAACCGGGAGCTCTGGCCTTTCTGGACCAGTGCCGGCGGCAGGGAGAGTCCATGGTCCTGCTTACCGCCTGTGTGCCCGAATTCTGTCAGGCCGCCCTGAAGCGGCTCAATATGGAGAACTACTTCTCCCGCCTCATCTTCGTCCAGGAGCTGGGTATGCTGAAGAAGGACCCAGCCACCTTTGCCCATGTACTGAAAGAGCTGGGAGCCACACCGGAGGAGAGTATCCTCTATGAGGACTCCCCCGGCGCCTGCGCTGCCGCCAAGAAGGCGGGGCTGACCGTAGTAGGGGTGTACGACCCTTTTTACGCCCGGTACGAGGGCGAATTGAAGGAGTTGTGCCACCAATACATTTACAGCTTTACGGAATTGCTCCAGCCGTAGCATTTCTCCGGGCCGCCTTCCGGCGGCCCGGTTTTCTTATACCTTGGTCATATACTGGGAGGCAGATTTCAGCATCAGCTTTTTGGTACCCACGCTGTCGAAGGCGATCTCCACCAGAGCGTCGCCGCCCATAGGGGTCACCTTGGTGATCAGGCCCTGACCAAATGCCTTGTGCCGCACCGTATCCCCCATACGGAAGGCTCCGCTGGACGGGGCAGCCTGGTTTGCAGCAGGCGCCGCAGCGGGCTGAGCTGTCGGAGCCGTATGGCCCAGGGAGAAGCCGTGGTCGAAAGTGCGACGCACTGGCGCGGTCTTGCGGGCAGGCCGCTCCCCCTCACCCCGCTCGCCGTAGGGCAGGCGGCCGGACTTCTCCACCAGTTCCGGTGGAATCTCCCCCAAAAAGCGGGAGGGACGGTTGGAATTGGTGCGGCCGAAGAGCATACGCTGGGAGGCACAGGTCATATACAACTTCTCCTTGGCCCGGGTCATAGCCACATAGCACAGCCGCCGCTCTTCCTCCATCTCCTCTGGCTCACCGATGGCACGGATGCCGGGGAAAATGCCCTCTTCCACGCCTACCACAAAGACCACCGGGAACTCCAGGCCCTTGGCAGAGTGCATGGTCATCATGACCACGCAGTCCTCGCTGGAGTCGTGGCTGTCAATGTCGGTATAGAGGGCGATCTCATCCAGGAAGCCTGCCAGAGAGGGCTCCTCCACCGCATTGTCCAGGTAATTCTGGATGGAGGTAGCCAGCTCCCGCACGTTCTCCAGCCGGGTGCGATCCTCAATGGTCTTTTTCTGCTCCAGCATGACGGCATAACCGGTGCGTGCCACTACCTCTTCGTAGAAGGCAGGCAGAGGCAGCTCCCGGGACAGCTTTCGCAGATCGTCCATCAGTTCCACAAACTGGCCCAGCTTGGGAGCCGCCTTCTGCAGCTCCGGCCAATCCTTGGCGTGGCTGATGACCTCCCACAGGGACCTGCCCTCAGCCTGGGCAATGTTCTGCGCCCGGTCCACGGTGGTGGCGCCGATACCGCGGGGCGGATTGTTGATAATGCGGGAGAGCCGCAGATCGTCGCCGGGGTTGTTCACGGCGCTCAGGTAGGCCAGCATATCCTTGACCTCGGCACGGTCAAAGAACCGGATGCCGCCGATGATGCGGTAGGGAATACCGTTGCGCTTGAAGGCCTGCTCGATCTGGTTGGACTGGGCATTCATACGGTAGAGCACCGCGTGATCTTTCCAGCTGCGCCCGGCGGAAAAGCCTGCCAGGATCTGAGCCGCCACATACTGGGCCTCGTCGTGCTCATTCATGGCGGTATAGCACTGGATCTTCTCGCCCTCTTCGTGCTGAGTCCACAGTTCCTTGCCCTTGCGGCCCTCGTTGTTCTTGATAACTGCGTTGGAAGCCTCCAGAATGTTCTTGGTGGAGCGGTAGTTCTGCTCCAGCCGGATCACCCGGGCGCCCTTATACTGGCTTTCAAAGGAGAGGATGTTCTCAATGGTGGCGCCCCGGAAGCGATAGATGGACTGGTCGTCGTCACCCACCACGCAGATGTTCTCATAACCTCCCGCCAGAGTGGAGGCCAACAGATACTGCAGATTGTTTGTATCCTGATACTCGTCAATGAGGACGTAGCGGAATTTCTTCTGGTAGTAGGTCCGTACCTCCTCAAACCGCTGGAGCAGGCGTACCGTATCCAGGATAATGTCGTCGAAATCCAGGGCATTGGCTTCCTTCAGCCGCCGCTCATACTCCACATAGATCTTGGCCATCTTCACCAGGCGGAAGTCTCCCGCCTTCTCGCACTGGGCCAGATAGTCCGCCCCGGACAGCATGGCATCCTTGGCCCGGGACAGGTAGCCCAGTACCATGCGGGCGGAGAAGGTTTTGTCGTCCAGGTCAAAGTCCTTTACGATGTCCTTGATGACCCGCTCGGAGTCGGCGGTGTCGTAAATGGTGAAGGAGCTGGTAAAGCCCAGTCGGTCGATGTCCCGCCGCAGGATACGCACGCAGGCGGAGTGGAAGGTGGAAGCCCACACGTCGTTGGCGGCGGGGCCCAGCATCCGCTCCAGCCGCTCTTTCAACTCTCCGGCAGCCTTGTTGGTAAAGGTGATGGCAAGGATGGACCAAGGCACGGCCGGGTCCAGGCGGCACAGCCGCTCCTGCTCTCCTTTCTTCTCCGGATCGGGGCGGGCCACATACTCCTCCAGGAAGGCCAGATCCTCCGGCGTCACCCAGGCAGGCACTTCGTTGGAATCGGAGCCCCGGCCGTACTTCATCAGGTTGGCGATGCGGTGGATGAGCACCGTAGTCTTTCCGCTTCCCGCTCCTGCCAGCAGCAGCAGAGGCCCTTCAGTGGCCAGAGCCGCTTTCCGCTGTTCCGGATTCAGATTTCCAAACTCCAGTTCGATGGCCGCCCGCCGGGCCTTGCAAAAGCGCAGTTCCTCTTGGGTATTCAACATATCGTTTTCCTGTCTCCTTGGCAATGGGAGAGCCGCCCACAGGTGGACGGCTCCCTTTTTTGGTATCTCTATTGTATCGAAAAGCGGCGGCCAGGTCAACCACCCCCAGGGGATTCTTTTTACCGTGATGGGCTCTTTAAAGTGCTATAACTTTATAGTGCAAAAGTCTTAAGGATGTGATATAATGTGCCTCGCGTGCAATGCATCGGAAGGGAGAGGGTTGGGATGCGCCGTTTTGTTTTTCGTTCCCTCCGGCTGGGGTTTCTGGCCTGTGATCCGGCGCTGGCAGGTCCGGCGGCAGCATTCTACCGACGCAATCGGGCAGCTTTTGCCCCCTTTGATCCGGTCCAGCCCGAGGAATTCTTTACAGTTTCCGCTTCCTGTTGGTCCAGCCCCGGCATCCCGGTAAAATCATCGGGCTGGCTGGTCTCAACGAGATCGTGCGGGGGGCCTTCCAGTCCTGCTTCATCTCCTACAAGCTGGACCACACCCTCTGGGGACAGGGCTACGGCTCGGAAGCCATCGCCGCTCTGACGGAGTGGGGCTTCCGCAATCTGGGGCTCCACCGGGTGGAGGCCAACATCATGCCCCGCAATCTTCTCTCCCGCCGAGCGGCGGCCAGAGCCGGTTTTGAGGAGGAGGGACTGGCCAAACGCTATCTCAAGATCAACGGGGTATGGGAGGACCATATCCACATGGTACGCAGAAACGAAGAGGAGGATCTCTGAATGGAACACAACAAATCCGGCGGTAAGTTTACCAGCTCACTGGGATTTGTCCTGGCAGCGGTAGGCTCCGCCGTTGGCATGGGCAACATCTGGCTTTTCCCCTATCGCATGGGACAGTATGGCGGCGGCGCCTTTCTGATCCCCTATTTCATCTTTGTGGCCCTGTTCAGCTATGTAGGCCTGTCCGGCGAGTTTGCTTTGGGCCGGCTCACCGGCACCGGCGCCATGGGCTCTCTGGATTACGTCATGAAATCCCGGGGCAAGAAGGGCGGCAAGATCCTGGGCATCATTCCCCTGCTGGGCGTGCTGGGCATCGCCATCGGCTACTCGGTGGTGGTGGGCTGGGTCCTGCGGTACACCGCCGGCTCTGTCACCGGCTCCATCCTGGTCGGGGATTCCCAGAGCTTTTTTGACGCGCTGGCTGTCAACTTCGGTTCCGTCCCCTGGCACCTGATCGCAGTGGTCTTTACGGTGGTCATTCTGATTTTCGGCGTGGCTTCCGGCATTGAGAAGCTGAGCAAGTTCATGATGCCTGCCTTCTTTATTCTGTTTCTCATCATTGCCATCCGGGTGGCATTCCTTCCCGGCGCGGCAGAGGGCTACCTCTACCTGCTCCGGCCCGACTGGAGTTACCTGCTTAAGCCGGAGACCTGGGTCATGGCTATGGGACAGGCCTTCTTCTCCCTGTCCATCAACGGTGCCGGTATGCTGATCTACGGCAGCTATATGAAGAAGGACGAGAGCATTCTGCGCCACGCGGGCATGACCGCCCTGCTGGATACTCTGGCCGCCCTGCTGGCGGGCTTTGCCATCATCCCCGCCGTCTTTGCCTTCGGCATTGATCCCACCAGCGGCCCCTCCCTTATGTTTGTCACCCTGCCTCAGGTCTTTGGGCAGATGCCCGGCGGCCAGATCTTCGCCCTGCTCTTCTTCGTGTCGGTGTTCTTCGCAGGTATCACCTCTCTGATGAATATGCTGGAGGCCTGCGGCGAGGCTCTCAGCTCCACCGTCAAGCTCTCCCGCCGGGCCGCCGCGCTCATTGTTGGCGTGGTTACCTTCGTGCCCGGCCTCTTCCTGGAGTCCCTGGCAGGCATGGGCAGCTGGATGGACCTGATCACCATTTACGTCTCCCCCTTCGGCGCCCTGCTGGTGGCGGTGTTCATCTACTTCGTACTGCGGGTAGACACCATTAAGGACGAGCTGGCTCTGGGCGGAAAGGGCCGCCCCGGCACGTTCTTCACCGTTACCGCCCGTTTCTATGTGCTGGTGGCGGCAGCTGTGTGGGTGCTGGGCATCTACTACGGCGGCATTGGCTGATCTCATATAAAAAGACAGGCTCGGCTTACAGCCGAGCCTGTCTTTTTATCCGCCTGTGATCCAGTGCTGGAAGCCCTCCCACAGCTCAATGGCCTTGAACTTCACCACATACCCCTCGTCCTCTCCGGTGATGAGGGACACCTGGTCCTGGGTAAAGCCGTCGCTGAGGGCGGTCTGGGCCGCCGTCTCACTGACCAAACCCAGGCACAGGGGGGGAAAGAGCACGCACCACCAGTTCTGACCGGCGCCTTCGCCAATCACCACCCGCAAGGCAGTATACTCTCCGGCGGGAAGGGCAAAGTCTGTGTACTGCTTGGTGGGAAACCAGTAGTTGTCCTCCAGGGAGACCGTCACCGGATACTGATACCCCTCCTCCGCCACCTGATCTGCTCCGGCAGCTGCTATGTCGGCCAAATGTTCTGTCAGAACCTCTCTGGTCTCTTCCAAGGTGGCCCCAGGCACAAAATAATCCGACGCCGCGCCCAGCACCCGGTCCCTCACCTTCAGCTTCAGTGCCTGGTCAGCCTCCGAGTCGGAGTTGGCCAGCACATGGAGCCGGATCACCTGATCGGACAGGGCCGCCTGACTCCGGTCCAGCCAGACCCCTGCCAGAGCCGCAATGGCCACACCCAGCAAAAGAGCCAGTTCCCATCGCCGCAGGGTCTTGCTCTGTTTCATAAAAAATCACCGTCCACATTGGTTTGTCTCCATTGTGGACGGTGATTTTTGATTTTATACCTGTTCCAGCAGATTTTCCACGGTCTGCACCAGAAATGTCTCTTGGTACTGTTCCTTCAGCGCGTCAAAAGCACTTTTGGCCCGTTCCTCGTGGTCAAAAAGTCCGAACACAGTGGGGCCAGTACCGCTCATGGAGGAGCCAAGGGCGCCATGCTGGATCATCACATTTTTAATGGCGTCAATTTCCTGGGCACGGCGGCTGGGCAGAGCGTCCTCGAATACGTTATACATCCGCCGGGCTACCCCGGGCAAATCGCCGCTCTTCAGCGCCGCAATCAACCCGGCCGTATCAGGCCGCCGGCGAATCCGGCAGCCGTCCAACGTACGGAACAGCTCCGGCGTGGACACCGAGAAAGCGGGCTTGCACAGCACCACCAGGCAGGACGGCAGAGGGGGCAGATCGGTGAGTATCTCCCCCCTGCCCTCAGCCAGGGCGGTGGTTCCCCGGACGCAGTAGGGCACATCAGAGCCCACCAGGGCGCCGATCTCCTCCAGCCGCTCCCAGGACAGGCCCAGGCCCAGAAGACTATTCAGCCCCCGTATGACGGCGGCGGCATCGGCGCTGCCCCCCGCCATTCCGGCACACACCGGGATGGTCTTGTCCAACTTGATGGATAGTCCGCCGTGGTCCACCCCTGCCGCTTCGCATAGCCGCAGGGCGGCAGCGGCGGCCAGATTGCTCCCGTCGGCGGGCAAAAAGCCCAGGTTGCTCTCCATGCGCAGGGGCTGCCCGGTGCCGGTCTCCAGCCGGAGGGTATCGGTAAGCCCCACCGTCTGCATCACCATCCGCATATCGTGGTAACCGTCAGGCCGCTTTCCCAGCACATCCAGGGACAGATTCAGTTTGGCGTAGGCCTTGACCTCCAGGACTGCCATGAGACTCCTCCTTATCGGATCTTGCGCGCCTCCAGATAAAAGCGCTTGTCATGGGCCTCGCCCATAGAGAAGGTCTTGCGGGGCAGGGCCCCGTCGTGGATCACAGTGGGGAACAGCTGGTCCTTCCCCATGGCAGGCAGCAGGAAGGCCAGGTTGCCCGGCCGGGCCGCCAGGGTACGGGCCACATCGGCCCCGTGGATATAATCGATACGTCCCCCCTGCTCCTTCACATAGGTATCCAGGAAGGGCTGAAGGGTGCCCACCTCCATCTGGGCGGTGGGGTTTGGCACGGTGACTGCGCCCTGCCCGCCTGCGTGAACATAGCGGAGAACGTGGCCCTCCCCCTCACCCCGGAAAGCGCCGGGGAAAGCCTTTACCAGGGCATCCACCACCTGCTCCGGCTCTACGCCGAAGAGCACCCTGTGGATGGCCTCAAATTCCAGGGCTGGATCGTGGAGGTTCACCAGTTCGCACAGGGCGAAGCGGGCAGGCAGGCGGCTCCACTGCTCTTTGGGAGTCAGTCGCTTCTGACGCTCATAGCACTCCTTGGCTGTGGCCAGGGAGTGGTTGCCGTCACCCACGGCAAAGGCCATGACCTCCTCCGTGCCGTATTTGGCCCGGAAGGCGGCTGGGTCAGCCAGGGTGGACAGTGCGTCGGCCACCAGGGCCATACTCTCTTCATCCAGCAGCCAGCCGGTGATGTGTCCCCCACGCTCCATCAGGTCAAAGTCATACACCTTCTGCATTCTGTCTTTCCGCTGGGCCAGAGGTTCAATGACCGTTTTCTGGGGATCGTCGGTCAGCAGCATAACGTGGGGCAGCTCCAGGGGGGCGTTCTTCCGCACTGCCACCCGGGGCGGAATGCGGGACATGACGGTACCCTCGGTGGCCCGCACGGCGGCGCCGGAGCCGGGCTCATAGTCGTACTGCTCCAGATCCACCATGCCCACCAGGCCCCGGCGCACCTTCAGGTTGTCCAGCCGCCGCTCCACATAGATGAGGGCGTTGGGGAACTCCTGAAAGCGCTCCTCCCGCAGGTAGCGGGTCATGGTATTGTTGACTTCCATAATATCGGTCTCTACATTGGGACCGTCCAGGCAGCTCTCCGGCAGGATGAGCCGCAGGGCGGAGGGCGCGGAGCCCACATACTCCTCCACCCGCTGCCAGTAGTCCGGCTGGGAGGTATACTGATCGCAGGCCACCACCGACCACTTGCAGTATTCGCAGTCCCGGGGCAGCAGGATGTCCGCCGGCCGGAAGGCCAGTCCCTCAAATTGCCGCAGCATATTGCTCACTCACTTCCAGACATGAAGTTTGGGTGGTACTCAGTCCATCGCGTTCCGGATGGCGGCCAGCAGATCGGGGAATTCCTCGTAGGCGGGCAGCTCCGGATGATCGGCCTTGATCTGGTCGGTGCTCTTGAAGAGGAAGCCCGCCTTGCTGGCCTGGATCATGCCCAGGTCGTTGAAACTATCCCCAGCGGCGATGGTGTCGTAGCCGATGGACTGGAGGGCCTTCACCGTGGTCAGCTTGGACTGGGGGCAGCGCATCTGGAAGCCGGTGATGGTACCGTCGTCGGCCACCTCCAGGGTGTTGCACATCAGAGTGGGCCAGCCCAGCTTTTTCATTAGGGGCTGGGCAAACTGTTCAAAGGTATCGCTGAGGATGATCACCTGGCTGAAGGAGCGCAGCTCATCCAGAAATTCCTTGGCCCCGGGCAAGGGATCGATGGTGGCAATGGTATTCTGGATCTCCTTCAGGCCCAGTCCATGCTCTTTCAGAATATTCAAACGGAACTGCATCAGCTTGTTGTAGTCAGGCTCGTCCCGGGTGGTGCGGCGCAGCTCCGGGATGCCGGTGGCTTCGGAAAAGGCGATCCAGATCTCAGGAACCAGGACCCCCTCCATGTCCAGACAGGTGATGTACATGGAGGGGGTCCTG
>NZ_CAJFGT010000090.1:0-9584 GCF_904377885.1 Flavonifractor sp. An112
GCCCCCGATGACACCGTGACCCGTGAGCAGCTGGCCACCATCCTGTACCGCTATGCCGAGTACAAGGAGTACGATGTGTCCGCCAAGGGCGACCTGACCACCTTCGCTGACGGCAGCACCGTGTCCACCTGGGCGGCCGACGGCATGACCTGGGCGGTTGGCGCCCAGCTCATCACCGGCAAGGACGGCGGCAAGCTGGATCCCACCGGCACCGCCACCCGCGCTGAGGTTGCCACCATCCTTATGCGCTTCTGCGAGAACGTGGCAAAGTAAGAAGCAATACTATCCGGACCGCCGCGGGAAATCCTCCCGCGGCGGTCTTTTTGTGCACGGCACGGAAACACCGGAGAAAGAAGGGGCGCTTGCCCCGCTATAAGGGGAAATATTGTTCCGATTCCTATGGAAATACCTTGTATTCTCCGAAACTATCCGGTATAATAATAGAACAAACGCCGCTGCGCGGCATCAATGGAAAGGTGAGGGATCATCCCATGGAATTGAAGAATTTTGACAATATCATCAGCCGTGTTCCCAAGCTGAATGCTCCTCTGCGCGTGGTCCTGGCCGGTTCTGACGGCGAGAATATGCTCCGCGGCCTGTTCCAGGCTCAGAAGGAGGGGTTTGTGCAGCCCGTGCTGGTGGGCGACCGGGCCCGTACCATGGTGCAGCTGGAGAAGCTGGGCCTGGACAAGGAGCCCTACACCATGGTGGACACCGCTCCCGGCCACAATGTGACCCAGGCCGCCATCGACGTGATCCACTGCGGCGAGGGCGACATCCTCATGCGCGGCAATATGCCCACCCGCGACTTCCTGATGCCCGTGCTGGACAAGAAGAACGGCCTGCGGACCGAGCGCCTCATGAGCCATGTGTCTCTGGCCTCCATCCCCGAGTATCCCAAGCTGCTGGCTCTGTCCGACATGACCATCATCGTCAGCCCCAACCCCAGCCAGAAGAAGGCCATCATCAAGAACACCGCCGACGCGCTCAAGGCCTTCGGCTATGAGAATCCCAAGCTGGCTCTGATGGCTCTGGTGGAGAACGTCAACTTCCATATGCCCGACACCATTGAGGCCCAGCGCCTGGTGAGCGAGCAGAAGCAGCACCCCTTCGCCGACTGCGAGCTGTGGGGCCCCATCTCCTACGACCTCATCATCTCCAAGGAGGCCTGCCGCCTGAAGAACTACGACTGCCCCTGGTCCGGCGGCGGCTTCGACGGCATCATCGCTCAGGACCTGATCGCCGGCAACATCCTGGTGAAGAGCTGGCTCATCCACGCTCACGCCACCACCTGCGGCGCCGTGGTGGGCGCCAAGGTGCCCATCGCTCTGACCTCCCGCTCCGCCAAGGCGGAGGAGAGCTTCCTGTCCCTGGTGTTCTGCGCCGTCCTCAACGAGTGGCGCAAGACCCAGCAGGGCAAGTAATTTCCTTACATACGGCACAAAAGGCCGGCGCGTCAGCGCCGGCCTTTCTGCGTGGATGGGGGATACGGCGGGCGGCCATAAAGGCCGCCCCTACAGGGTGAAGCACAAAAAGGGCCTGCTGCAAAATAGAATACAGCTGTCATTCTGAGCCCCAGCGGGGCGAAGAATCTTCCTGTGGCAGACAAACTGGCAGAAAAGATCCGACCCTGACGCTCAGGATGACAAAATGGGGACCTGCTGCAAACTGCGCAGCCGGTACAAAGACCCGTCATTCCGAGAAAAACGGCCGCCCGGTGGGCGGCCGTTTTTCGTGGGAATCCGCCCCTTTTGCCGGGGAAACGGATTGCCACGCCAGTGTGCGCACTGGCTCGCAATGACAGGCTTGTGTAAGACAGCGGTTTTGCAGCAGACCCTTCTGCTTACTTCAGGTGAGAGAAGTCGTGCTTCTTGGGACGGGCGTGATAGTGGGTGTGGAGCAGCTCGTGAGAGCGGTGGGACAGAGGCGCGCCGAAGAACTCCTCATAGATGGTCTTGATCTCCGGGTTCTCATGGCTCTTACGCAGAGGCAGGGACCGGTCGATCTCGTACAGGGCCTTGATGCGGGCGTCCCGGACGGCGTTGTTGGTGCCGATGGGCTGACCGCCGCCGCCGATGCAGCCGCCGGGGCAGGCCATGATCTCGATGAAGATATAGTCGGCCTCGCCGCTCTCCACCCGGCGGATGATCTCCTCGGCGTTCTTCAGGCCGTTGGCGATGGCCACCTTCAGCGGGGTGCCGTTGAGGTCGATGGTGGCCTCCTTGATGGCGTTGACATCGTTGCGGACCGACTCGAACTCCAGGCGGGGCAGAGTCTGGCCGGTGTACACCTCGTAGGCGGTACGCAGGGCGGCTTCCATCACGCCGCCGGTGGCGCCGAAGATGGCGCCGGCGCCGGAGCCGATGCCCAGGGGGGAGTCGAACTCGCTCTCGGGCAGCACGGACAGGTCCAGGCCCTCGTAGCGGATCAGCTTGGCCAGCTCACGGGTGGTGAGGACATAGTCCACGTCCCGGTAGCCGTCCCGGCCCAGCTCAGGACGGGAGGCCTCGTACTTCTTGGCGGTACAGGGCATGACGGACACGGACACGATGTCGTGGGGGTCCCAGCCCATCTTCTGGGCATAGTAGGTCTTGACCACGGCGCCGAACATACCCTGGGGGCTCTTGGCGGTGGACAGGTTGTCGCACAGCTCGGGGTGATGCTTCTCCATGTAGGTGACCCAGCCGGGGGAACAGGAGGTGATCATGGGCAGCTTGCCGCCGTTCTTGATGCGGTCCAGCAGCTCGCTGCCTTCCTCCATGATGGTCAGGTCGGCGGTGAAGTTGGTGTCGAACACCTTGTCAAAGCCCATCATCTTCAGGGCGGTGACCATCTTGCCGGTGACGATGGCGCCGGGCTCCAGGCCGAACTCGTCGCCCAGGCCCACGCGGACGGAGGGAGCCACCTGGACCACAACGTGCTTGCGGGGGTCCTGAATGGCGCGGACCACATCGTTGGTGTTGTCCACCTCCACGATGGCGCCCACCGGGCACACCAGGGAGCACTGGCCGCACAGGACGCAGTCGGTCTGGTCCATGGGCAGGTCAAAGGCGGTGGTGATCTTGAAGTCGCCGGAGCGGTTGGCGGCGGTGAGGGCGGCGCAGCCCTGGACCTCGGCGCACACCTTTACGCAGCGGCCGCACTTGACGCACTTGGAGGGGTCGCGGACGATGGAGGGATTGTCGATGCGCAGGGGCTCGTTGGAGGAGATGTCGGGCAGCTCGGGCAGCAGGCGGTTGAACCGGCGGCACAGCTTCTGCAGCTCGCAGTTGCCGTTGCGGGCGCAGGAGAGGCAGTTCTGCTTGTGGTCGGCCAGAATCAGGTCCAGCACGCCAACCTGGGCGTCGTACACCTTCTTGGTGTCGGTAAAGACCTCCATGCCCTCCCACACCACGGTGGAGCAGGCGGCCAGCAGCTTGCGCTGGCCGGTGACCTCCACCATACACATCCGGCAGTGGGCCTTGATGGTCTGGTCGGGGTGATAGCACAGATGGGGAATGTCAATGTTCAGCATCTTGGCCGCCTCGATGATGCGGGTGCCGGCGGGCACCTCCAGCGGCATATGGTTAATGGTAAGATGTACCGTATTGCTCATCGGACCGCGACCTCCTCTTTGACGGCAAAGACTTCAGGGAAGCGCTTCATGGCGGACAGCAGGGCGGATTGCGCCGTCTCGCCCAGGCCGCACAGGGAAGCGCAGGACATGATGTCGGCGAACTTCTTCAGGGTGTCCACATCCTTCTGGGTGTGCTCGCCGGCGGCCACCTTATCCAGCAGCATGGCGATGTGGCGGTTGCCCTCCCGGCAGGGGGTGCACTGGCCGCAGCTCTCGTGGGAGAAGAACTCCTGGGTCATCCGCAGGAAGCCGATGACGCTGGTGCGCTCGTCCACCACCAGCACGGCGCCCGAGCCGATGGCAGTCAGGTCGGCCTGCCGCATTCCCTTGTAGGTGTAGGGGGTGTCCAGCTGGGAGGGAGCGCAGATCCGGCCGGAAGCGCCGCCCAGCTGCACCAGGCGCAGGGGATACTCGGGGTTCTCCATACCGCCGGCCAGGTCGTAGATGATCTCCCGGATGGTGATGCCGAAGGGCACCTCAAACACGCCGGGGTTCTTCACGTTGCCGGAGACCGAGATCATCTTGGTGCCGGGGCAGTCCTCGGTGCCCTGGCTCTTGTAGTAGCCCTCGTCGTCCAGCAGCAGGGGGGGCACCAGGGAGAGGGACTCCACGTTGTTGACGCAGGTGGGCAGGTGGAACACGCCGCACTGCTTGATGAAGGGGGGCTTCATACGGGGACGGCCCGCCTTGCCCTCGACGGACTCGGCCAGAGCGGAGCCCTCGCCGCAGACGTATGCGCCGGCGCCGGAGTAGAGGTGGATGCGGTAGTTCAGGCCGGAGCCCAGGATATCGTCGCCCAGGTAGCCGGCCTCCTCGCACTGGGCGATGGCGGACAGCAGGCGGGGACGCAGGTGGGAATACTCCTCACGCATATAGATGTAGCCGTTGTCGGCCCCCACGGACCAGCCGGCAATGATCATGCCCTCCAGCAGCTGGAAGGGATCGTTGGTGAGCAGCTCACGGTCCTTGAAGGTGCCGGGCTCGCCCTCGTCGGCGTTGCACACCACGCACTTGTGCTCGCCCTTGACCTCACGGGCCTGGCGCCACTTCTTGCCCATGTCATAGGCGGCGCCGCCCCGGCCCTGAACGCCGTTGGCGGCCAGCACGTCGGCGATCTCGTTGCCGTCCATCTTCAGGGCCTTCCGCAGGGCGGTGAAGCCGCCGATGGACTCGTAGCTCTTCAGGCTGTCCGGATCGTACTTCCCGAAGTTACGGGTGATAAAACAGACTTTCTTGCTCATACCGGCACCCCCTTAATTGAGCTGCTGGAGCATATCCAGGATACGCTCCTCGCTGTCCAGATGGCCGTACACCACGCCGTTGACCCGCACGGCGGGGGACACGTCGCAGGCCCCGAAGCAGGGGACCTTCTCGATGGAAAAGCGGCCGTCGTAGGTGACCTCGCCCACCTCCAGGTTGAGCAGGCGCTTGAGGGTCTCCACCAGAGTGTCGCTGTCCTTCACCCGGCAGGGGGCGGAGTTGCACACCTCCAGAGTGAACTTGGCCCGGGGCTTGGAATGGAGCGCGGTGTAGAAGGAGATGACATCGTAGACCTGAGTGGGCTTGACGCCCAGCTTCTCGGCCACATAGTAGGCGGCGGACTCAGGGATGTAGTGCCGCTCCACGGCGGCCTCCACGTCCAGCAGGATACCCACCAGCTGGGTGGCGTCCCCGTTGTGGGCGGAGATGATGCCGTCGATCTTGTCCGCCAGCTCCTTGTCTAGAACGTCGGCGGCTTGGGTAAAGGGCTTCATAGGGGCTCCTCCTCTTTGTTAGAATTGCTCCACCGGAGCGGCGGGATACTTACCGGAAGGTGACTAGTTTACCAGATGAACCGGGGAGTTTTTTCAAGTATATCAATTCTTTTGGAAAATTGCAACAGTTACCTTCAAGTTTGTATAACAAGGCGAAAACAGGGCAGTATAAAAAAGTTCAATTCGTCAAATTCACCCAAACAGGGCCGTGGGACTGTAAAAAAGAGCTCTGAATGGGGAAACGCAGAGAGCGTTGATGCGCACATTCAGACAAAGGAGGACTTGCCATGGCCCATGATCGCTCCGACGGACAGACCCATCCCCACCCCCGGCAGGAGCCCCGCTATCCGGGGGCCATCACCCTGGCCCGGCTGGAGGAGATCTTCCGGGACTGTGTGGATTTCATCCACCGGACGGTGTGGGTGGGGGAGGACCCCAGGCACAGTTTGACCCTGTGCTACCTCAGCGGTATGGTGCGGATGGAGCGCATCAGCGACTATCTGCTGCGGCCCATGGCCCAGGACCCGGAGCTGGCCCGGTGCGCCGGAACAACCCCCATGATGGAGCGGATGCGCCAGGGGGCCCTGTACAACCTGACGGTGGAGGAGCGGGACCGGCTGGACCAGGTGGTCTTTGACCTGGTGGCCGGATGGTGCGTGTTCCTGTTTCCCGGGGAAAGCACGGTGCTGTCCTGCTTTGTGGGTACCGAGGAGAAGCGGTCTGTGTCCGCTCCCGACAACGAGACGGTGCTCAAGGGGTCCAAGGACGCCTTTGTGGAGAGCGTGCGTACCAACACCAGCATTGTCCGCCGCCATTTGAAGGCCCCGGAGCTGCGGATTCAGGAGCAGATCGTGGGCCGCCAGTCGGCCACGCTGGTGGATATCCTATATATAGAGGGAATCACCAATCCCCATCTGGTGGAGCAGGTGACGGCCCAGCTGCGGGACATCGACATTGACGGGGTGTTTTCCACCGGAGCCATTGAGGAGTATATCGTGCCCGCCGCCCACACCCCCTTTCCCCTCATCCAGTACACCGAGCGGTCCGACCGGTTCTGCGCCGGGCTGGCCCAGGGTCGGGTGGGCATCCTCATTGACGGCATCCCGCTGGGCTATCTGGCCCCGGCAGTGCTGGGCAACTTCTTGCAGGCCCCCCAGGACAAGTCCTCCAACTGGCTGCTGGCCACCGCCCTGACGGTGCTGCGCTACTTCTGTATGCTCACCACCCTGCTGCTGCCCGCCCTCTATATCGCCATGGTCACCTTCCATCAGGAGATGATCCCAACCCGACTGGCCCTGTCCATCATTGCGGCCAAGCAGAACGTGCCCTTCCGCTCCGCCTTTGAGGTCATCGTCCTGCTCATTGCCTTTGAGATCCTGCAGGAGGCGGGCCTGCGGCTGCCCCAGTCCATTGGACAGACGGTTTCCATTATCGGTGGTCTGGTGGTGGGCTCGGCGGCGGTGGAGGCCAAGATCGTCTCCCCGGCGGTGCTTATTGTGGTGGCGGTGGCGGGTATCGCCGGGTACACCATGCCCTCCCAGGAGCTGGGAGGCGCCCTGCGGATCTGGCGGTTTGTGCTGGTGCTGCTGTCCAGCGCGGCGGGGCTCTTCGGCACCGTTATGGGTGCGGCAGTACTCATCGTCCATCTGGCGGGTATCGAGAGCTTCGGGGTGCCCTATCTCACCCCCTTTGCGGTGGGTACCGGCCGCAGGCCCCGGGAGCACGTGCTGCTGCGGCGGCCCATGCCCCAGATCAAGGACCGGCCTGCCGCCCTCAAGCCCAGGAACAGGAGGAAGCAGCGGTGAAAAAACGACTTGTTTTGCTGGTGCTGCTCCTTATGCTCCCCCTCACCGGCTGCCGCCGGTACTCCGGTTTTCTGCCATACGCCCGGGAGATCGAGGACATGGAGCTGATCCGCACCCTGGGAGTGGATACGGCTGGGGATGCCGGGGTGGCCATCACCGCCTCCGGCGGCACCTCTCAGGAGGAGACTGAGGTTGTGGCCGGGGAAGCGGGTACCATCAGCGCCGCCGTGCTGGAGCTCCAGGGGGAGGGGTCCTCCTACCTCTATTTCGGCCACGTCACTCAGCTGCTGCTGGGGGAGGGACTGGCCAAACGGGGGGTCATGCCCTCTCTGGACTATGTGCTGCGGGATGTGGAGATGCGCCTGGAGACCGCCCTCTATGTGGTGCGCAATGGCACGGCGGGTCAGGCCATTGAGGCTGCCGCCGCCGACGGCTCTGCCACCGACCGGCTGGAGGCCCTGGCCGACGACGCCGGGCTCACCGCCAACTCCATGCCCCGGACGGTGAAGGACGTGCTGGCCGAGCTGGACCGGCAGGGGGCCTCCTTTCTGCCGGCAGTGCTGGCGGACGGCGGGCTGACCGCCGCCGGTTACGGCATCCTGAAGGATGGGGTGCTGGTGGGCTGGGCGGAGGGAGACGCCGCCCTGGGGGTCAATCTGATCTTCGGCAAGGTGGACGCCGACGTGGTGGAGGTACAGGCCCCCGACGGCACCGCCGCCGCCCTGCGTGTGGTGGGTGCCGCCGCCTCGGTGCGGCCCATCTGGCAGGGGGACACTCTGGTTGGGTTAAAGGTCCACTGTAAGGTGGACGCTAATCTGGCGGAGGGGAGCGCCATGCCCGACCAGGCCACCCTGGATGCCCTGGAGGCGGAGCTGGCTCAGGTGGAGGCGGAGCGGATGGCCCGGGCGCTGGAGCTGTCCCGGGTGCTGGACGCCGACTATCTGGGGCTGCGCCAATCCGCCGCCTTTGCCGTGCCCTGGCACAAGGAGGTGCTGCTGGGCAGCTATTCCATGAAAGACCTGAAGCTGGAGGCCACCGCCGAGGCGATAATCCAGCGCAGTTACCACGCTGACGGGTAATGACGATTCACTATTATATGTAGGAGGTGACACCATGCCGGACGACCGCATCTCGCTGCGGCAGCTGCTGACTCTGACCTTTGCCGCCCTGCTGTCTCCCGCCATTCAGCTGCTGCCCGGCAGCACCGCCCGGCAGGCGGGGGTAGGGGGCTGGCTGGCCACCCTTATGGCGCTGCCGGTGCTGCTGGGACTGTGCTGGCTGCTTTGGCGGCTGTTCAGGGGCGGCCCGGACAGGGGTGGTCTGCCCAATACCGCCCAACAGCTGCTGGGTCCTGCCCTGGGGCGGGTGTTCTGCCTGCTCTATTTTCTGTGGGGCCTGTATCTGCTGGCGGCCAACGCCCGGCAGGTGGCCCTGCGCTTTCTCACCATCAGCTACCGCAACGCCCCTATGGTGCTCTTTCTGCTGGCCCTGTTGGGGGCGACCTTCTGGCTGGTCCGCAAGCCGGTGCGGGCTTTGGCCCGAGCGGGAGAGGTGTTCTTCCTCACTCTGGCCGCCGGGCTGGCCCTGCCCCTGCTGCTGGGAGCCTTTCAGGTGGATACTGCCAATCTGCTGCCCGTGTGGGTGGAGGACCTGCCCGCAGTGGGCTCTGCCACCCTGCCGGTGCTGGGATTGCTGGGCTATGTGGTCTTTGCCCCCTGCCTGGGGGGCCATGTGGTGCCAGAGGAGGGCAGCCGGAGAAAGATCCTGCGCTGGGCGGTGGGCCTGTGCCTCACCCTCACCGCCTTGCAGGTGGTCTGCCTGGGCAACTTTGGGCCTGGCCTGGCCGGGCGTATGGATACCCCCTTCTTTATGATGGTAAAAGGCATTGGCTTTGAGGGCACCTTCCAGCGGATGGAGTCGGTGATCATTGCCCTGTGGGTACTGGCCGACCTGGCTCTGTTGTCTCTGTTGGCTTGTGCCTGTTCGGAACTGGCCCAGAAAGGGTTTGCGATTCAGAAAAGAAGCACCGCTGTGCTGCCCATCATTCTGGCGGCTGCGGCAGGAGCCATCTGGCTCTTTCCCGACGCCTTTGCCCTGGATCGGGCTTTGGGAGGGCCGGTGCTGTGGGGGAGTATCCTCTTTGGATTGGGCGGTCCGCTGCTGCTGTTTGTGATCTCTCTGTTCCGCAAGAGAGAGTAGGGGGGGCATCTTGTGGGTAAGGCTCTGATTTTCTACTATATATAGGTAGTGTTTGGAGCGGCGCAAAAAGTCGAAAGAAAAGTGAAAAAAGGTGTTGACAAATGGCACCGTGAGTGATATTCTATCTGAGCGCCTTGCGAGAGGGCATGAAAATCTGACCAAAATCGGAAGAAACCGAGGGGAACCTGGACGGCCTTGCGGAAAGAGATC
>NZ_CAJFGT010000091.1:0-9288 GCF_904377885.1 Flavonifractor sp. An112
CCCACGGGCATGATCATGAACTCCTGGATCTCCACGTTGTTGGTGGCGTGAGCGCCGCCGTTGAGGATGTTCATCATGGGCACGGGCAGGACCTTGGCGTTGACGCCGCCAATGTAGTTGTACAGGGAGGTGCCCAGGCTCTCGGCAGCGGCCTTGGCGCAGGCCAGGGAAGCGCCCAGGATGGCGTTGGCGCCCAGCTTGGTCTTGTTGGGGGTGCCGTCCAGAGCGATGAGGGCCTTGTCGATAGCGGTCTGGTCCAGCACGTTCATGCCCACCAGGCACTCGGCAATCTCGGTGTTGACGTTCTTCACAGCGGTGAGGACGCCCTTGCCCAGGTAACGGCTCTTGTCGCCGTCGCGCAGCTCACAGGCCTCATAGATGCCGGTGGAAGCGCCGGAGGGCACAGCAGCGCGGCCCACGGTGCCGTCTTCCAGATAAACCTCAACCTCAACGGTGGGGTTGCCGCGGCTGTCTAGGATCTCACGGCCCAGAACGTCAACGATCTCGATGATCTGCTTCATGGTAAAAAACTCCTTTCGTATTGGCGGCGGGGGATGACCCCCGCCATACAGGGGTATCGGATTGTGGGGGGCGGGCCTTCGGCCCGCCGGGTCAATATTTGGTACGGCGGAACTTCCGCCGGATACCGCTTAGTTGAGGATCAGCGTCTCTCCGTCCATTTCTGCGGGCTTCTCCAGGCACCCCACGCGGCAAGCCGCGCGGGGACCCCGAATCTTTTTATCTGCTCGGGGCAACCACCCGCAAGGGGTGCGCCACATCCGTAAGGCGGCAAAGACGCCAACGGCTGTGCAGTAAATTGCCCCGGCATCAAGGTTTTGACCTTCGGCCAAAACGCTTGGACGGCGTAAGCGCCGCCCGCCTGCAGCGGGGATAGACCTTGAAAAGCCCTTAATTCAGGATCAAGGTTTCGCCATCCATCTCTGCGGGCTTTTCAAGGCCCATCAGATCCAGCATGGTGGGGGCGATGTCGGCCAGGCGACCGTCCCGCAGCTTCACGTCGGCGCCCACGATGTAGAAGGGCACCAGGTTGGTGGTGTGGGCGGTGTAGGGAGTAACCCCGTCGTCGTCCAGCATCCGGTCGGCGTTGCCGTGGTCGGCGGTGATGAGGGTCACGCCGCCCATCTTGGTGGTGGCCTCCACCACCTTGCCCACGCCCTCGTCCACAGCCTCCACGGCCTTCACAGCGGCGTCAAACACGCCGGTGTGACCCACCATGTCGCAGTTGGCGAAGTTGAGGATGATGACGTCGTACTTGCCGCTCTCGATGCGCTTAACGGCCTCCTCGGTGACCTCGGGGGCGCTCATCTCGGGCTGCAGGTCGTAGGTCGCCACCTTGGGAGAGGGGATCAGGCACCGGTCCTCGCCGGGGAAGACCTGCTCGGCGCCGCCGTTGAAGAAGAAGGTCACATGGGCATACTTCTCGGTCTCGGCGATGCGCAGCTGGGTGTAGCCCTGGCGGGCAATGTACTCGCCAAAGATGTTCTCCAGCTCCCGGTGGGGGAAGGCAATGAGCACATTGGGCATGGTAGCATCATACTCGGTGGTGCAGACGTAGGTCACGGGGAAGTAACCCTTCTTCCGCTCCACGTCGGTGAAGGCGGGGTCCACAAAGCAGCGGGTGATCTCCCGGGCCCGGTCGGGGCGGAAGTTCATGAAGATGATGGAGTCGCCCTCCTTCACCTTGCCCTCCTTGGTGCACACGATGGGCTCCACGAACTCGTCGGTGACCCCGGCGTCATAGGACTTCTGCACACCGTCCACAGGATCGGCGTTCTCAGTGCCCACACCCAGCACAATGGCGTCATAGGCCCGCTGCAGGCGGTCCCAGCGCTTATCACGGTCCATGGCGTAGAAGCGGCCCATAACGGTGGCCACCTGGCCCACGCCCAGCTCCTTGCACTTGTTCACCAGCTGCTCCACGTACTCCTTGCCGGAGGCGGGGGGCACGTCGCGGCCGTCCAGGAAGCAGTGGACGAACACCTTGTGCAGGCCTCGCTTCTTGGCCATCTCCAGCAGGGCAAAGATGTGGGTGATGTGGCTGTGGACGCCGCCGTCGGACAGCAGGCCGAACACGTGCAGCGCGCCGTCCCGCTCCTTGCAGTCGTCCATGGCCTCGATATAGGCCTCATTCTCAAAGAAGCTGCCGTCCTGAATAGCCTTGGTGATCCGGGGCAGGTCCTGGAACACCACCCGGCCTGCGCCGATGTTGGTGTGACCCACCTCGGAATTGCCCATCTGGCCCTCGGGCAGGCCCACATCCATGCCGGAGGCCGCCAGCTTGCAGCCGGGATTCTCGGCAAAGATCCTGTCCAGATTGGGGGTATGGGCGGCGGCGATGGCGTTGCCAGTCTTGTCGCTGCGCAGGCCGAAGCCGTCCATAATGATGAGAGTAGTCGGTGTTTTACTCATAGTTTACCTCTGTTCTCTGCCAAAAACGCTATCTTATTCCTGGTTGGCGGCGTTGATAATCTCCACAAAGTCGGGAGCCTTCAGGGAAGCGCCGCCGATCAGGCCGCCGTCCACGTCGGGCTGAGCCAGCAGCTCCTGGGCGTTCTTGGCGTTCATGGAGCCGCCGTACTGGATGGTGACGGAGCGGGCCACGCGGGCGCCGTACAGCTTGCGGATGACGGCGCGGATGGCCTCGCACACCTCGTTGGCCTGCTCGGCAGTGGCGGTCTTGCCGGTGCCGATAGCCCAGATGGGCTCATAGGCGATGACCACATGGCGCATCTTGTCGGCGGGCACGCCGGACAGAGCGGCCTTCACCTGGTAGGAGATCAGGTCCATGGTGACGCCCAGCTCACGCTGCTCCAGGCTCTCGCCCACGCACACGATGGGGTACAGGCCGGCCTCCAGGGCGGCGTGAACCTTCTTGTTGACGGTGAAGTCGGTCTCATTGTAGTACTGGCGACGCTCGGAGTGGCCGATGATGACATACTTCACGCCGATCTCCTTGAGCATTTCAGGAGAGACCTCGCCGGTGAAAGCGCCGTGGGACTCGTAGTGGCAGGTCTCAGCGCCGATGGCCACCCGGCTCTCCTTGAACAGGCGCACAGCAGCCTGAAGGTTCACAGAGGGCACGCACAGCACCACCTCGCACCACTTGGGCTTGCCGATGAGGGGCTTGAGCTCCTCGGCAAAGGCCCGGGTTTCGGAGAGGGTCTTGTTCATCTTCCAGTTGCCGGCAATAATGGTTTTGCGATATCTTCTGTTCATGGGTAGAATTGGCCCCTTTCTTCTATTTTTCTCTCTTGGGTTCCGACCCCATTCGGGTCTGCGCGGCAGGGGACTGCGCGCGCCGTTGTCGCGCTGCGGCGGCTTCGCACGCCTCCGCGCTTTTTACTTGTCCAGCAGGCAGGCCACGCCGGGCAGCTCCTTGCCCTCCATAAACTCCAGGCTGGCGCCGCCGCCGGTGGAGATGTGGGTCATCTTGTCGGCATAGCCCAGCTGCTGCACAGCGGCAGCGGAGTCGCCGCCACCGATGATGGTGATGGCGTTGCTGTTGCTCAGAGCCTCAGCCACAGCCTTGGTGCCCTTGGCAAAGGCGGGGAACTCAAATACGCCCATGGGGCCGTTCCAGATGACAGTGCCGGCATCCTTCACAGCGTCGGCGTAGGCGGCAATGGCCTTGGGGCCGATGTCCATGCCCATGCAGTCGTCGGGGATGTTCATGCTGTCCACCAGGATGGGCTCGGCGTCGGCAGAGAACTCCTTGGCACAGACGGTATCCTCAGGCAGGAGCAGCTTCACGCCCTTCTCCTTGGCCTTCTTCATCATGTCGTTGCAGTAGTCCAGCCAGTCCTCCTCCAGCAGGGACTTGCCCACGGAGCCGCCCTGAGCCTTGAGGAAGGTGTAGGTCATACCGCCGCCGATGATAATGGTGTCGGCGATCTCCAGCAGGTTGTTGATGACGCCGATCTTGGAGGACACCTTGGAGCCGCCCAGAATTGCCACCAGGGGACGCTTGGGATTGGCCAGAGCGCCGCCGATGATCTCCAGCTCCTTCTGGATCAGGAAGCCGGACACGGCGGGCAGGTACTGGGCCACGCCGGCGGTGGAGGCGTGAGCGCGGTGCACGGCACCGAAGGCGTCGGACACATACACCTCAGCCATATCAGCCATGGCCTTGGCCAGGGCGGGATCGTTCTTGGTCTCACCCTTCTCAAAGCGGGTGTTCTCCAGCAGCATGATCTGGCCGGGCTTCAGAGCGGCGGCCTTGGCCTGGGCGTCGGGGCCCACCACGTCGGAGGCCATGATGACCTCGCGGCCCAGCAGCTCGCTCAGGCGCTTGGCCACAGGAGCCAGAGACAGCTTGGCCAGGGACTTCTTCCACTCCTCCTCAGTGATGGAGGCAGGGTCCTTGCCCTTCTCGGCCTGCTTCTTCACATAGGAATCAAAGGTGGCCACAGGCTTGCCCAGGTGGGAGCAGGCAATCACAGCAGCATTCTGATCCAGCAGGTACTGGATGGTGGGCAGAGCCGCACGGATGCGCTTGTCGTCGGTGATGGCGCCGGTGGTCTTGTCCTGGGGCACGTTGAAGTCGCAGCGCAGCAGCACCTTCTTGCCGGCCACGTCGATGTCTTTTACGGTTTTCTTGTTGTAGTTCATACTATACTAGCTCCTTTCATCTCGCCTTCCCCGGCCAGTCCGGGAAAATCCAGTTGTCGCAGGGCTTCGTACGCTAGGATCGCCGCTGAGTTGGAAAGATTGAGGCACCGGGCCTGTGCCCGGATGGGGATACGAATACAGCGCTGCCGGTATTTCTCCCGGAACTGCTCCGGCAGCCCGGCGGTCTCCTTGCCGAAGATGAGGTAGCACCCATCCCGAAATACGGCCTGGGTATAAGGCCGCGGGGCTTTGGAGGTGGCCAGCCAGATATCCTCCGCGCCGGTTTTCTGGAAGAAGTCCTCCAGATTTTCATAGACCCGCAGATCCACCAGATGCCAGTAGTCTAAGCCAGCCCTTTTCACGGCCTTGTCACTGATATCAAAGCCCAAAGGCTTAATCAGGTGGAGTCGTATGCCTGTAACCGCGCAGGTACGGGCAATGTTGCCGGTGTTTTGTGGTATTTCCGGTTCGAAGAGCACGATATTCAGCATTTTATTCCCTCTTTACGCCTCTATCACTGTTCAGCGCAGGCTATTGTACTCCAAAATTCCGTGGATTTCAACCGTAAAAGCATGAAAAAGTGGTAAAACGTATAGTTTTCTTTGCGCAAACCATCACTTCTTTCCTTTACTGCATTGCGAAACTGTGGTATGATGCTCTCAGACGCAAGATCAGGCAAGGAGGATGAACGCTTTGCAGCGCAAGAAACAGGTACGTCGATTGGTGGTCAAGGTGGGTACTTCCACCCTCACCCGGGACACCGGGAGCCTCAATCTTCAAAATATGGAACGACTGGCCCGGGTGCTCTCCGATCTAGAGGGGATGGGCTATCAGGTGGTGCTGGTCTCCTCCGGCGCCATCGGCATCGGCACCAAGAAGCTGCGGCTGGATGCCCGCCCCACCGAGCTGCGGATGAAGCAGGCCACCGCCGCCGTGGGCCAGTGCATAATGATGCACATCTACGACAAGCTTTTCGCAGAGTATAACCGCACCGTGGCTCAGATCCTGCTCACCGGCGAGGATGTAGACGCCCCCGTCCGGTCGGAGCACCTGCACAACACCTTTGAGGCCCTGCTGGAGCTGGGGGTCATCCCGGTGGTCAACGAGAACGACTCGGTGTCCTCAGCGGAGATCGAGACCGGCCAGTGCAAGGTGCTGGGCGACAACGACACCCTGTCCGCCATTGTAGCCCGGCTGTGCGGGGCCGACCTGCTGGTGCTGCTCAGCGACATCGACGGACTGTACGACGCCGACCCCCGCACCCATCCCGAGGCCCAGCTGATCCACCATGTGGAGTCTGTCACCCCGGAGCTGCGGGCCATGGCCGGCGGCGCCGGCACCTGGCGGGGCACCGGTGGCATGGCCACCAAGCTCAACGCCGCCCAGATCGCTCTGGACGCCGGTATCGAGATGGTCATTGCCAATGGCAGCAACATCGAGTCTCTTTATGATATTGTAAACGGCGCCGACATCGGCACCCGTTTCGCCGCCCTCTGAATTCCCTCGCCCAACCTTATACATAAAAGGAGTGACAAGTTATGACGCAGCTGGAAATGCAGGGTCTGGCCGCCAAAAATGCCAGCCGGGTGCTCTCCATTGCGGGCACCTCCAAGAAGAACGCCGCTCTGGAGGCCATCGCCTCCGCTCTGGAGGCCCGCCAGGAGGAGATTCTGGCCGCCAACCTGGAAGATATGACCGCCGCCAAAGCCGCCGGAATGCGCCCCTCCCTCCAGGACCGGCTGGCGCTGGACGGCTCCCGCATCGCAGGTATCGTGGACGGTGTGCGGCAGGTGGCCGCCCTCCCCGACCCCATCGGTGAGACCACCAAGATGTCTACCCGGCCCAACGGCCTGGTCATCGGCAAGCGCCGGGTACCTCTGGGCGTCATCGGCATCATCTATGAGGCCCGGCCCAACGTCACTGTGGACGCCGCCGCTCTCTGCCTCAAGTCGGGCAATGCCGTTATTCTCCGGGGCGGCAAAGAGGCTTTCCACTCCAACCAGGCCTTTGTCTCCATCATGCGGGACGCCCTGGAGTCCGCCGGTCTGCCCCGTGACTGCGTGGCCCTGGTCACCGACACCACCCGCCAGAGCGCCACCGAGCTAATGAACCTGACGGAATATCTGGACGTGCTCATCCCCCGTGGCGGCGCAGGTCTGATTAAAAATGTAGTAGAGAACGCCAAGGTGCCGGTGATCCAGACCGGCGTTGGCGTGTGCCATGTGTATGTCCACGGGGAGGCCGACCTGGATATGGCCGCCCGCATTATCCACAATGCCAAGACCTCCCGGCCTTCGGTGTGCAACGCCGCTGAGTGCCTGCTGGTGGACCGGGCGGTGGCCCGGGACTTCCTGCCCATGGCCTGGCAGCTGCTCCAGACCAAGAACGTGGAGCTGCGGGGCTGCCCCGAGACCCGGGCCATCCTGGGCGACTTCGTGGTCCCCGCCACCGAGGAGGATTGGGATACCGAGTTTGGCGACTATATCCTGGCTGTCAAGGTGGTGGGCGGCTTTGACGAGGCGGTGGAGTTCATCCACGCCCACGGCACCGGCCACTCCGAGGCCATCGTCACCAACAACTACTTTGCCGCTCAGCAGTTCCTGGACCAGGTGGACGCGGCGGCGGTGTACGTCAATGCCTCCACCCGCTTCACCGACGGCAACGAGTTCGGCCTGGGCGCCGAGATCGGCATCTCTACTCAGAAGATGCACGCCCGGGGCCCCATGGGCCTGGAGGAACTGACCTCCAGCAAGTTCGTGATCTACGGTACCGGCCAGATCCGCTGAGCATAGAATGGAGCGGCCCCATACGGAATTCTTGTTACATACGGCGGGCAGCAATGCCCGCCGTATGAATTTGTAGGGGGTGCTTCCATGCTGGAACGCCAGATCAAGCCGGAGGGCGGCATGGTATACTGCGACCTGGGCAAGCTGTGCCCGGAGGCCGGTCAGATCATCGACTGTGCCCTGACCCTGACCCAGGTGCTGCCGGAGCGGCGGGTGGCCCTGGCGGCGGAACTGATGGACGGGGATACCTGTCTGGGGGCCCGGCTGTTCACCATCCCGCCCCACCATGAACCGGCCGCCGCCGATCTCAGACTCACCGGCCTGCGCTTCTACCTGCCCGAAGGGACCGACCGTCCACTCACTCTGCGGGCCGACGCCCACTATATGGACCGAAACGAGCGCTGTCTGCTTTAAACATACAGGGGCCGCTGCCAATGGCAGCGGCCCCTGTGCTTTTTATTGTTCGTCCATGACCTGGAAGATGTAAAATTTCAGATAGAGGGACTGATCCGCCCCCCACAGCACCGGGTGGTCGGCAGCCTGGGTACGGTACTCCACCTGCCGCAGGCGGCGGTGAGCGTCCCGGGCGGCCTCCCCGATGGTCTTGGCCAGCAGCTCGGGGGTCATGAAGTGGGAGCAGGAACAGGTGGCCAGATAGCCTCCGTTTTTCACCAGCTTGATGCCCCTCAGGTTAATCTCCCGGTAGCCGGTGACTGCCTTCTTGACGGAGGCCCGGGACTTGGTAAAGGCAGGCGGGTCCAGGATCACCAAGTCAAATTTTTCGCCCTTTCTTTCGAGCTCAGGCAGCAATTCAAACACATCATGGCACTCAAATCGCACCCGGTCGCTCATGCCGTTGAGTTCTGCGTTGCGGGTGGCCTGATCCACACCCAGCTGGGAGGCGTCCACACCCAGTACCTCTCTGGCGCCGCCCTTGGCGGCGTTGAGGGCGAAGGCGCCTGTGTGGGTGAAGCAGTCCAGCACCCGGCCACCTCTGGCCAGAGGCTGAATGGCCAGCCGGTTGTACTTCTGGTCCAGGAAGAAGCCGGTTTTCTGGCCCTCGGCTACATCCACCTGGTACCGGACCCCGTTTTCCACAATTTCCACCACCGGGTCGAAGGGTTCGGACAGGAAGCCCTTCACCCGCTCCATGCCCTCCTTCAGACGGACCTTGGCATCGCTGCGCTCGTAGATGCCCCGGATAGTGATGCCGTCCTCGGCCAGAATATCCACAAGCAGCTTCAAAATGGTGGATTTCATCCGGTCAATGCCCAGGGCCAGGGATTCCACCACCAGTACGTCGGAGAACTTATCCACCACCAGGCCGGGCAGGAAGTCGGCCTCACCGAAAATGATGCGGCAGGAGGAGGTGTCCACCGTGTCTTTGCGGTACTGCCAGGCAGCGCGCACCCGCATCTCCAGAAAAGCCTCGTCAATAACGGTGTCCGCTTTCCGGGACAGCGCTCGCACCGTGATGGTGGAGGCCCGGTTGAGGAAGCCCACCCCCAGAGGGTAGCCGTTGTAGTCCTCGATGCGGATCACATCGCCGTCGGCGGGCTGACCCACGATCTCACCGATCTCATTGTCATAGATCCAGGGGCCGCCGGCCTTGAAGGAGCGGCCCTCTCCCCGCTTCAGGCGGATAGCAGGCATATCAGCCATACACAAAATCCTCTCTATATCAAAATGGGGCGGGGCAGAGCCCCGCCCCTATGTTTTTCCTTCTCAGCCGCGGTCAGGTTACACGCCGTGCTTCACCCGGTCGTGCTCCTCAGCCCGCTTGGCGTTGTTGAAGCGGTCCAGGGTGCCCACCAGGTAGCCGGTGATGCGGCGGATGCGCTCAAAGGGCACGCCGTCGGCCTCGGTGCGGCCG
>NZ_CAJFGT010000092.1:0-9056 GCF_904377885.1 Flavonifractor sp. An112
GGGCGGATTCCCACGAAAAACGGCCGCCCACCGGGCGGCCGTTTTTCTCGGAATGACGGGTCTTTGTACGAGCTGCGCATTTTGCAACAGGCCCTTTTTGCATCTGTCAGAACAGCCAGAACAGCAGCTCCTCCGACAGGGTCATGCCCACCTTGCGCTGGAGGGCCAGGGAAGGCTCGTTGTCGGTGAACACCTGGCCGTAGGGGTACTGCCCCTGCTCCATGCAAAAGGCGGTCATGGCCAGCAGCAGGGCCTCTCCAATGCCCCGGCGGCGATACTCCGGCAGCACCTCCAGCATCCCCATGGACCCCTCCACGTGGGTGGCAATGAATCCGGCGGGCTGTCCGTCCACAAAGGCCCCCAGCATCCCCCGGTCAATGGCGTCCTCCATGTAGGCCACCCCGCCGAAGGAGTGGCTGTAGTGTTCCTCGGTCCACACTGCCCAGCTTTGGTCCAGCCGCCGGATCTCCCCGCCGAAAGGGGGGATGGTGGGGGGCTGAGGGGCCAGCCAGGCCGACTGGCGGCAGATCTGTTCGGTCTGAAAACCGAAGTGGGCGGCCAGCTTGTCTTTGTACCACATCTGATGGCCGGTGAGGATGGCGCACCCCTCCATCAGGGGAAGCATCTCCTCCAGGGCGGCGGGCGTTTCAGCGTCCAGGAACCACACCTCGCTGGGGGGATCGTAGAGCAGCACCCCGTCGGGTCCTGCCCGGCGGATCTGGGCGGTTCCCCGGCGGAGCACCTCCAGCATATCGATGTACAAAAGCCGGTTGCCCGTCAGCCGGGCCAGGGCGGTCTCTTTCTGTGTCATGCCTTTCCTCCTCGGTACAGGGGCAGGGAGATGATAAAGCTGGTCAGCTTGCCGTTGCTCTCGCAGCGGATGGAGCCGCCGTGAAGCTCCACGATCTCCTTGGCGATGGCCAGACCCAGCCCCGCCCCGCCGGTGCGGGTGGAGCGGGCGGCGTCCAGCCGGTAGAATTTCTCAAAAATGTTGGCCAGCTCTCCCTCAGGGATTTCCAGCCCTTCGTCCTGAATGATGATCTCTGTGTAGGAGCCCATGGCCTTGGCCACCACATCCACCGTGCCCCCGGGGATGGAGTAGCTCACCGCGTTGCGCAGCACGTTGTCGAATACCCGGGCCAGCTTGTCCGGGTCCCCCCGCACCACCAGATGGGGTTGGATGTCAGCCACGCAGGTGAGGTTCTTTTCGGCAAAGAGGGGGTAGAACTCGTCGGCCAGCTGCTCCAGCAGCATGGACAGCTGGATGGGTACCTTCTCCCCCGCTCCGCTGTCCAGGTCCATTTTGGTGATGTCGAAAAATTCCCCCAGCAGCTCCTCCAGCCGCAGGGCCTTGTCCAGAGCGATGCCGGTAAATTTGGCCCGCTGCTCCGGAGCCAGGCCGGGGTCATCGTGGAGCAGGGTCAGATAGCCTACCACGGATGTAAGGGGAGTCTTGAGGTCGTGGGCCAGAAAGGCCACCAGATCCCCCCGGCGCTGCTCCGCCTCCTGGGCGGCCCGCTCCCGGGCGGCCAGCTGGCGGCGGATGGCGTTCAGGTCGTCCTGGATGGGGGAGAGCTCCCGGGGAAGGACCACCGGGTCCTCCCGCTCCTCCACCAGGCGGCGGGTGGCCGCCCGGATGTCCTCCAGCCAGTGGGTGAACCGGCCCATGGCCAGGTAGAAGGCGATGAGCATGAGCACCATGATGCAGACGGTGAGGATCTCCTGCTTATTGTCCCGGATCAGGATCTGATAGAGGTGGGCGGCATCCTCCGGGCTCTGGCCGAAGAGAGTCTGGGCCGCCCACAGGAAGAACCGGGCGAAGGGGTCCTGAAGCACCCCGTCCACCACCACCTCCAGCAGGAAGATGCCGGCGGCTCCGGCGATGAGGGTGCCCACAATGACCACCAGCAGCATTTTCAGCTTGAGACGGGTGTATTTTCCCTTCATGCGGGCCCCTCCTTTTCCTGGGCGTGATGGCGGGCGGCGGAGCGCTTGGCGAACCGGCCCACCGACCAGGCGCCGCCCAGCAGCAGCACCTCCAGGAAGGAGGCGAACCGCCACAGCACCATACCCACCGCCAGATGTTCCCCGAAGATGGGACCCATGAACAGATAGAAGCTGCCCTCCGCGCCTCCGGCGTTGCCGGGCAGCATGATGATGCGGGAGAGCACCATCACCAGGCACTGTACCATCACCAGCTCCCAGAAGGAGAAGCCGGTGAGGCCCAGCCCCCGGTACAGGAAGAAGGGGATGGAGAACAGAGCGGTGAGCTCCACAAACATCCCGGCGTACAGCCAGACCAGCAGCCGTTTGTTGCCCTGGAAGGCCCCCAGCTGCTGGCAGAATTCCTCCACCTTGTTCATGCCCTTGTCCACCATACCCTCCTTGGCCATCACCTTCCAGTGCCGGGACAGGAAGGTGAGGATGCGGCGGATGAGCCGCTGGATGGGGGCGGGACGGAGGGCGGTAAAGACCGCCAGGCCGCACAGGAAGAGGTAGAGGGCGATGAGCACCCCGGCCCCCGCCACGGCGGCGCCCAGGCTGGCCTTTCGCCAGATCAGCTCATAGGCCAGGGCGGCCACGGCGTAGCCGGTGTACACCATGGTGTTGGCCACCGCCTTCCAGGTGTAGATGGAGGCGGTGTAGGTGGCGGACATCCCGGCGTCGTACATCAGCTTGAGCTGGATGGGAGCTCCGGCGGGGCCCAGCTTGTAGTAAAATTCCCCGATATAGGCCGCGTCGAAGCAGCCGGTCAGCTTCATAGGGCAGCCGGCGGCCCTGCCCATACCGTAGAACAGGATGGCGTCCACGCTCTCGCTGAAGGGGATGCACAGGGCGGCCAGCAGCAGCCAGCCGGGCTGTACCTGGGCCACCAGGGTCCGCAGATCCATGGTGCGTGTCACATGGACGATGAGCGCAATGAGAATGATGCCGCCGATGCTCAGACCCGCGATGGAGAAAATGCGGTTGAACAGGGCGGCCTTGCTGTGCTTTTTCGTAATGTTCACTCCATTCTAATACGCCCGGCGCAGGGTGCCGCCGCAGGCGCAGCGGTAGCGCTCCGGGTGGGCCACCAGGGGGGAGCGGCGGGCGCGGGGGAACTGCCGGCCGCACTTGGTACACACCACCAGATGGCGGATGGGACGGATATCCTCCACCCCCAGCTGGTCACAGGTGCCGGTGCGGGAGATGGTATAGCCGTAGGCGGCGTTCATCTGCCCGGCGTAGGCCTTCCACCGGACGCCGTGGTCCCGGCAGCCGGGGCAGGTGTGGAGCACCTCGTGGGCCAGGGTTTGGAGGCAGGCCTCCTCCGGGGCTTCCAGCAGCCGCTGGGCCAGCTCAATGCGGTAGGTGCCGTCGGCCTGCCGGATGCAGCAGCCGAACCGGGTCACCGCCCGGCGGTTGAGGCGCACCTGGGGGAGGATACGGGGAGAGACCGGGATGCCCAGAGCCTTGGCCTGGGCGACCACCCGGGCCAGTAAGGTGTCAACATCGTGCATGGAACAGCCCTCTCTCTGGAAGAATCAGAATTGTAGACTTATATTGTACCACCATTAGCGGGAAAAGTCACCCTCGGGGACAAGGGCCGGGTTATCTTATGATTTTGTGACATTTTTCCCGCCTGCTTGACGGTACTGCAACCGGCCCGGTATAATTGAGACAAAAGGAGGGGATGGCTATGGAGGCCAACATTCTGGTGGTGGACGACGAGCCCGAGATCGCCGATCTGGTGGAGGTCTATTTACAGAGCGAGGGCTGTACCGTCTACAAGTGCAACACCGGCACCCAGGCCCTGGCGGTGGTGAACAGCCGGTCGGTGGACCTGGCCATCCTGGACGTGATGCTCCCCGACATCAGCGGTTTTGTCCTGTGCGGGGAGATCCGCAAGGACCACCATTTCCCGGTGCTCATGCTCACCGCCAAGGCGGAGGACATGGACAAGATCACCGGGCTGACCATCGGGGCGGACGACTATATCACCAAGCCCTTCAACCCCCTGGAGCTGATGGCCCGGGTGAAGGCCCAGCTGCGCCGCTATACCCGCTATAACGAGGCCGACAAGGGGGACAGCAAGGACATTCTGGACTTCAACGGCCTGGTTATCAACCGCGCCACCCACGAGTGTACCCTGTACGACAAGGAGCTCAACCTCACCCCCATCGAGTTCGACATCCTGTGGATGCTGGCGGAAAACCGGGGGCAGGTCATTTCGGCCGAGCGGCTCTTTGAGAGCGTGTGGGGGGAGAAGTACCTGGACCGGAACAACACCGTCATGGTCCACATCCGCCGCCTGCGGGAGAAGATGGGGGAGCCCTCCCGCAACCCCAGATTCATTAAAACGGTATGGGGCGTGGGATACAAGATTGACTGAATCCTCCGTCCCCTCGGAGAGCGGAGGGGGGCCCGCGGGGGGAACTGGTTCCCGCCCGCGAGAGCGGCTTGGCGCTCTGCGCCGGACTTCCCGCAGGAAGTCCCCGCGCTTGTGTAGGCTACAAGATCGACTAAAAACCCCCGTCTGAAATTTTTTGAAAAAAATTGCGAAAAAGCTGTTGACAAAATGGGACACTTCGGATATACTATCTCTTGCCCTGTTCGTCCGGGTGCAAATGGCGGCATAGCTCAGGTGGCTAGAGCATACGGTTCATACCCGTAGTGTCCCCGGTTCAAATCCAGGTGCCGCTACCAGACCCAAAAGACGGCACGTGCCGTCTTTTGGGGTCCCTTTTCCGAGCGTTCGGCCCGCTTGGGCAACATGGCCCGTTGGTCAAGTGGTTAAGACACCGCCCTTTCACGGCGGTAACACGAGTTCGAGTCTCGTACGGGTCACCAATATGGAGGCGTAGCTCAGCCGGTAGAGCACTTGCTTCACACGCAAGGGGTCACAGATTCGAGTTCTGTCGTCTCCACCACCAAAAAAGACATCCGTTTGGATGTCTTTTTTGTTTTGTTTGCAGAAGTCCGTCCGCTTGACAAAGCGGGGATGCTCATGCTATAAAAAGAATATCATATGACTGACGGATAATGTGGAGCCTACCACATGGAGTATGATAGTAAAAAGCCGACCGTCTGGGCGAGAGAAGCCCGGACTGTCGGCTTTTCTTCATGCAAAAAGGAGGTATGGTTCCCTATGACACAGGGGAGGGTCCACTCCCTGGAATCCATGGGGCTGGTGGACGGCCCCGGCATCCGCACGGTGGTCTTTCTGCAGGGCTGCGCCCTGCGCTGCCGCTACTGTCACAACCCGGACACCTGGGCCCCGGACGGCCAGGCCCAGTCCATGACTCCCCGGCAGCTGGTGGAGCGGCTGGTCCGCTTCAAGCCCTACTACGGCAGCACCGGCGGGGTCACCTTCTCCGGCGGGGAGCCCCTGCTCCAGCCGGAGTTCCTGGCCCAATGCCTGGCGCTGTGCCATGAGGCTGGCATCCACACCTGTCTGGACACGGCGGGGTGTGGCCTGGGGGAGTACGAGGCCATCCTGGCCCACACCGACCTGATCCTGCTGGACGTGAAGCACTACACCCCCGAGGGTTGGCGGCAGGTTACCGGCGGCTCCATGGCGGCCTTTGACCGCTTCCTGGAGCAGGCCCAGCAGGCCGCTGTCCCCCTCTGGGTCCGCCATGTGGTGGTGCCCGGCCTCACCGACGGGGAGCCCCACCTTGCCGGGCTGGAGGCCTATCTGAAGGGGCTCAGGCACATCCGGCGGGTGGAGCTGCTGCCCTACCACACCCTGGGCGTCCACAAGTATGCGTCCCTGGGCCTGCCCTACCCCCTGGAGGGGGTGCCCCCCATGGACGGGGCGGCCCTGGAGCACTGGAATGAACGCCTGAACCGCACCTGCGTTCAGGCCTGAGAAAAGGAGTCGTCATATGAGCATTGATGTAAATTGCACCGCCTGGCAGGGGTTTCGCACCGGCGAGTGGCGGCATTTGGTGAACGTCCGTAATTTCATTCAGAAGAATTACACTCCGTATTCGGGAAATGGGGATTTTCTGGCCCCTGTTTCCACAAAAACGGCGGCAGTGTGGAAAAAAGCCGAGGCCCTCATCATTGAGGAGGTGAAGAAGGGGATCATTGATGTGGAGACAAACGCCGTCTCCGGCATCGACAACTTCGCCCCCGGCTACATCGATCAGGAGAACGAGGTCATCGTGGGCCTCCAGACTGACGCCCCTCTCAAGCGCATCGTCAACCCCTTCGGCGGCATCCGCAACGCCACCTCCGCCCTGGAGCAGTACGGCTACCAGCTCAACCCGGAGATTGAGCGCCACTTCCGCCTCTACCGCAAGACCCACAACGAGGGTGTGTTTGACGCCTACCCCAAGCGCACCCGCCTGGCCCGAACGGCGGGCCTGCTCACCGGCCTGCCCGACGCCTACGGCCGGGGCCGCATCGTGGGCGACTACCGCCGGGTGCCTCTGTACGGCACCGACTTCCTCATTGAGGAGAAGAAAAAGGACCTGGACATGATCGACGGCCCCATGACCGACGAGCGCATCCGCCTGCGGGAGGAGGTCCAGATGCAGATCCGGGCCCTGGAGCAAATGGCCTCCATGGCCGCCAGGTACGGCTGCGACATCACCCGCCCGGCGGAGAACGCCCACGAGGCGGTGCAGAACCTGTATCTGGCCTATCTGGCGGGCATCAAGGAGAACAACGGCGCCGCCACCTCTCTGGGCCGGGTGTCCACCTTCCTGGACATCTACATCCAGCGGGACCTGGACAACGGCGTGCTGGACGAGCAGGGGGCCCAGGAGCTTATCGATCAGTTTGTCATCAAGCTGCGGCTGGTGCGCCACCTGCGTACCCCGGAGTACAACGAGCTCTTTGGCGGCGACCCCACCTGGGTCACCGAGTCCATCGGCGGCATGGGGGTGGACGGCCGCACCCTGGTGACCAAGAGCTCCTTCCGGATGCTCCATACCCTCACCAACCTGGGCACCGCCCCCGAGCCCAACCTGACGGTGCTGTGGAGCCCCCATCTGCCCCAGGGCTTCAAGGACTACTGCGCCAAAATGAGCATCGACACCGACTCCATCCAGTATGAGAGCGACGAGCTCATGCGGCCCATGTACGGCGACGACTACTGCATTGCCTGCTGCGTCTCCGCCATGGCGGTGGGCAAGCAGATGCAGTTTTTCGGGGCCCGGGCCAACCTGGCCAAGAGCCTGCTGTACGCCATCAACGGCGGCGTGGACGAGAAGAAGGGCATCAAAGTGGTGCCCGGCATCCAGCTGGACACCGACGAGGTGCTGGACTATCCCAAGGTGCTGGGCAACTATAAAAAGGTGCTGTCCTATGTGGCGGAGCTCTATGTGGACACCATCAACATCATTCACTATATGCACGACAAGTACGCCTACGAAAGCAGCCAGATGGCCCTCCACGACACCCTGGTGGAGCGGCTGGCCGCCTTCGGCGTGGCGGGCCTGTCCATCGCCGCCGACTCTCTGTCGGCCATCAAGTTCGCCAAGGTGCGCCCCATCCGCAATGAAAACGGCATCGCCGTGGACTTCGAAGTGGAGGGGGACTTCCCCAAGTACGGCAACGACGACGACCGGGTGGACGACATCGCCGTGGAGCTGGTGTCCTACTTCTCCGCCGAGTTGAAGAAGCACCCCCTGTACCGGAACGCCATCCACACCCTGTCCGCCCTCACCATCACCTCCAACGTGATGTACGGCAAAAAGACGGGTGCCACCCCCGATGGCCGGAAGGCGGGGGAGCCCTTTGCCCCCGGCGCCAACCCTATGCACGGCCGGGACAAGAGCGGCGCTCTGGCCTCCCTCAACTCGGTGGCCAAGATCCCCTACCGGGCGGTGTGCCAGGACGGCGTGTCCAACACCTTCTCCATCGTGCCCTCCGCCCTGGGCAAGAGCCAGGGGGAGCGGGTGGACAACCTGGTGCATATTCTGGACGGCTATTTCCTCCAGGGAGCCCACCACCTGAACGTCAACGTCATGAACCGGCAGCTGCTGGTGGACGCCATGGAGCATCCCGAACAGTACCCCACCCTCACCATCCGGGTGTCGGGCTACGCGGTGAATTTCTCCCGCCTGAGCCGGGAGCAGCAGCTGGAGGTCATCAAGCGCACCTTCCACGAGCAGATGTAAAAGGTCATAAAAAAACCGCCCTGCTTCGGCAGGGCGGTTTTTCGTTCATTAGAAGTACTTCTTGATGCCTTCGGTGGCCAGAGACTCGTCAGCGCTGATGGTGACGGTGAACTTGATGTTGTTCTTCTCGGAGAAGCTGTTCAGCCAATCCAGGAACTCCTCCACGGAGTGATCGGTGACGTCGGCGGTCACGATCTTGGTCAGGCTGTCGATGAACACGTGGGTAATATCGTAGTTGCCGGCATAGAGGCCGCTGATGAAGCCCTTCATAAAGTCGAAGTTGCAGACATCAAAGTGGCTGGCCTCAACCAGGCGAATCTTATAGTGAATGTCATAGGTCAGCTTGGGGCCGCGCTCAATGCAAACGACGTTGCCATTCTCGCTGTGAACAGCGGAGTTAATGAGCTCGATCATCTGCTTGGTCTTACCGGTGCCCTTGACCCCCATGATCACTCTCACCATAGTTATCACTCCTTCTTAGTCCGCCGGGACCACCCCGGCCTGGTGCATTTATGTTACCATTTTTACCGTGGGATTGCAACTGATTTGCTCAAGTTCACAAAAAATTCCCACAGGCCACCCCTGGGTGACCGTCAGGTTTACTGTTAGCCCAGCCGGGCCTCCAGCTCCGCCTTTTTATCTTCGTAACCAAGCTTACCCAGCAGGGCGTACATATTGTTCTTATAGGCCGCCCCACGGAACTACAGTTCCGTGGGGACCCCAAAGATTTGATCTGCTCGGGCGGAATAAATCCGCCCGGCATCAAGGTTTTGCCTGCGGCAAAACGCTTGGGACGCCGCACTGGCGGCGAGGCGCAGAGGCGTGAGGACAGATTAGCCCTCCTCAGCCTGCATGGCCTTGGCGGCGGCGATGGCCTTCTCCTGGACGGCGGGAGGCGCGTCCTCATAGCGGACAAAGTGGAAGGTGAAGGAGCCGCGGCCCTGG
>NZ_CAJFGT010000093.1:0-8982 GCF_904377885.1 Flavonifractor sp. An112
AGCGGCCGCCGAAAGGCGGCCGCTTCTCTTCTTTACGCCTGCTCCAGGGCCAGAAAATTCTCTATGATCTCCTCCCCCCGAGCGTGTACCCGGTCAAAGTCCACATGGGGATTATAGATGGCCTCCAGCTCATCGTGCATGGCCTTGGCCTGAGCCAGGGCGTCCACCGCCTCCTCCATGAGGGCGGCAGTCACCTTCCGGGCAAAGCGCAGCCGGGCCCGGCTGCGCCGCAGCAGCTCGGTGTCCACCATGGCCTCCAGCCGGATGCGGCGGTAGGGCCGGCGGAGCCAGGGCTGCTCGGGGGTGGTGCTCACAAAGGCCAGAGACAGATCGGGAACGATCAGATGGGCCATCCGGTCAGGGAACATGGGATCGGGGCAGGCCACCACGTCGTGGCCCGCTGCCATGGCCCCGGCGGCCAGGCAGGTGAGCATGGTGTGGGCCAGACCATAGGTATCGCTCAGCTCATATACCCTGCTGCACTGAGCCTCCACCGTGCCGTACTCCCGCAGCACCCCCTGCCAGGTCACCGCCCCCAAAAACCGCTGTACCGACCGGCCCGCCTGCTCCCCTTCCCGCTTCAGTTCCCGGGACAGGATGCCCTTGGCCCGCTTGGCCATCTTGGCCTCCAGGGCAGGGGTGAGCAGCAGGGCCCGCCCGTCCTCCTCCAGCTGGGCGGCAGCGGTGAGGCAGCGGTAGGCCCGGGCGTAGCAGGCCTTATAGCCCTTCATGCACCCTTTCAGTTCAGTCCCCACCGCCTGGAGTGCCGCCCGGTCATAGCAGGCCCCCAGATCCACATAGCTCTCCACCAGGCCGGGATATTTGGGCTCCACCACATGGGGGGCGGTGCCGTCCACCACCGCCGCACCCAGGGCGGGGATGATGACCGCATCCAGGGAGTCGGGATCGCCGGAGCAGCGGATGTACTCCACCGAGTAGCCCTCTTCCTCCATGGCCCGCCCCACCTGCTTCATCAGGGTGGATTTGCCGCAGCCCGGCCCGCCCTTCAAAATGCGGATGTCCCGGGCCTTCTCCGGGTCCAGCATCTGATCGTAAAGGGAATAAAAGCCGGTGGGGGCATTGGCCCCTAAGTAATAACAGATCCTTGCCTCTGCTTCCATAAAAAGACCCTCCAAGAGTAAGTTTCTCACTCTCAGGGTATGCGTGGGCAGGTTGGACGGTGCGCCGGTCACATCTTGTCCCGGTAAAAGTAGAGTAATTCCTCCACCAGCATGGCCGCCGCCGGGGACAGGGGGCTGGAGCGCCGGTAGAGCAGATAGAACTGCCGCTCCAGCAGGGGGCTCTCCGGGGCGAACACCAGGATTTTGCCCTCCTGAGCCGCCTCTTTGGCGGCGCAGCCCGACAGGATGGAGATGCCCAGGCCATTCTTCACCCCCTGGAGGATGCTCTCAGTACTCTCCAACTGGGCTGCCATAGTCAGATTCTTAATCTCCAGGCCGATGCCCTTGAGATACTGCTCGGCCTGCTTGCGGGTACCGGAGCCAGGCTCCCGCATCAGGAAGGGGGCGTGTCTCAGGATCTCCGGCGTCATCTGGCCTCCCAGGGCCTGATACTCCGGGGTGTTGGGGGTGGCAATCACCAGCTGTTCCGCGAAGAAGGGGACGCACAGCAGTCCCGCTCGCTGGACCGGAGCCCCCACCAGCCCCAGCTCGGCTCCGTTTTCCACCATCCACTGGACCACCTGGCCGCTGTCCCCCTGCCGGACCTGGAAAAACACGTCGGGGTAGCGCTGGCGCAGCAGGGGCAGGATCTGGGGCAGCAGGTACTGAGAGGGCACGGTGGAGGCCGCCACCGACAAAGTCCCCGAGATGGAGGAGGCGGCGGTGCGCACATCCTGGGCCGCCCGTTGGCACAGGCCCAAAATCTCGGCGGCGTACCGGCTGAGCACCCGCCCGGCGGCGGTGAGCCGCAGTTCCCGGGTGGAGCGCACCACCAGCTGGGTCCCCAACTCGTCCTCCAGAGCGGCTACATGGGCGCTGACGGTAGGCTGGGTGAGATAGAGGGCCTCCGCCGCCTTGGAAAAGCTGCGCTGGCGCGCCACCTGTAAAAATGCCTCCAGTTGTTTGAATTGCATGGTAAGCCTCCGATTGCTTTTTTCGTTGAAATAAGATACACTGTTGCTAACAAACATTCAGGGGGTGATGAGATGCCGTATGAGAAGCTGCGCCTGACCGCCATGACCACGGCCGGTGGGTGAGGGGCCAAAATAGGGCCGGGTGTCCTAAGGAATGTATTGGCGGGCCTGCCCAAAGCGGCGGACCCCAACCTGCTGGTGGGTTATGACTCCAGCGACGACGCCGCCGTCTACAAGGTCAGTCACGACGTGGCCATGATCCAGACGGTGGACTTCTTCCCTCCGGTGGTGGACGACCCCTATACCTTCGGGCAGATTGCCGCCACCAACGCCCTCTCCGACGTGTACGCCATGGGGGGCGAGCCCCGGCTGGCCATGAATCTGCTGGCCTTCCCCTCCTGCCTGCCGGTGGAGGCGGTGGGAGATATTCTGGCAGGAGGCGCCTCCAAGGTAACTGAGGCCGGAGCAGTGATCGCCGGCGGCCACAGCATTGAGGATCAGGAGCCCAAGTACGGCCTGTGCGTCACCGGGCTGGTCCATCCCCGCCGCATCCTCACCAACAGCGGGGCAAAGGTGGGGGACATCCTGGTACTTACCAAGGCGCTTGGCACCGGCATCCTGTCCACCGCCGCCAAAGCCGAGCTGCTGGAGGAGACCGACTACAAGCAGATGGTGGAACTGATGACCACCCTGAACAAGTACGCCGCCCAGGCGGTGGGGTCTATTGCCCTCAGCGCCTGCACCGACGTCACCGGCTTCGGCCTGGTGGGCCATGTGAAGGAGATGGCGGAGGGCAGCGGCACCACCATGGAGCTGTGGGCGGGCAAGGTGCCCATCGTACCCAAGGCTCTTGAGCTGGCACGGGACGGCATCATCCCCGCCGGCGCCTACCGCAACATGGACTTTACCGCCGGCGACACCCTGGAGGACTCCGCCGTCCCCCGGGAGGTGCTGGACTGTCTCTACGACCCCCAGACCGCCGGCGGACTGCTGTTCAGCGTACCCGAGCGCCAGCTCCACGCCCTCATGGGCCGGATGATGGACGCCGGGGTACCCGCCGTGGCCGTGGGCGCGGTGCGTCCCAGAGGGGAAAAGCTGGTCCACATCAAGCCATAAGCAGACAAAAGGGCTGCCGCACGTTGTGCGGCAGCCCTTTGTGCGTTTTCCCATTATACCTCTCTTTATTGATTTTTTCTATATCTTTCATTTCATTTATGGAAAATTCGTATTTCAAATTTTTGTACCCCGGCGCTATAATCTGCTTGAGAGAAAGTTTGTTTGCTTTCCTGAAAAAAAGTTAGAGAGGTGTTGTGTGTGACAAAGCTTAAAGGACACCTGCCGGTTATTCTGGCCGGGCTGGTGGTAGGCATCGCCTCGGTGGTGCTGGTTGCTCTGGGCAACCCGGTAAACATGGGCTTCTGTATCGCCTGCTTCCTGCGGGACATCGCCGGCGGCGTGGGGATGCACCGGGCCGCCATTGTGCAGTACATCCGGCCCGAGATCATTGGCCTGGTGCTGGGCGCCATGATCATGGCCCTGGCAGGCAAGGAATTCAAGGTGCGGGGCGGCTCCTCCCCCATGACCCGGTTCGTGCTGGGCTTCTGCGTCATGGTGGGCGCCCTCATGTTCCTGGGCTGCCCCCTGCGGATGGTCATCCGCCTGGGCGGCGGCGACGGAAACGCCATCCTGGGCCTCATTGGCTTCATCATCGGCATCTTCGTGGGCACCCTGTTCCTGAAGGCAGGCTTCTCCCTCAAGAAGTCCCAGCCTCAGCCCAAGATCGAGGGTGTGCTCATGCCCGCTGTCAACGTGGGCCTGCTCATCCTGGTGATCGCCGCTCCCGCCTTCATCTTCTTCTCTACTGAGGGTCCCGGCTCCATGCGGGCCCCCATCGCCGCCGCCCTTATCGCCGGTCTGGTGGTGGGCGCCATCGCCCAGCGCAGCCGTCTGTGCATGGCCGGCGGCATCCGGGACGCCATGATGCTGAAGGACTTCCACCTGCTGATGGGCTTCGTGGCCATCTTCGTGGCCGTGCTGGTGGGCAACCTGATCGTGGGCGGCATGGGCCTCAAGGGCGGCTTCAACCCCGGCTTTGCCGGTCAGGCCGTGGCCCACACCGACGGGCTTTGGAACCTGCTGGGCATGGTGCTGGTGGGTCTGGGCTCCGTGCTGCTGGGCGGCTGTCCCCTGCGTCAGCTCATCCTCTCCGGCAGCGGCAACAGCGACTCCTCCGTGGCCGTGCTGGGCATGGTGGTGGGCGCCGCCTTCTGCCATAACTTCGGCCTGGCCTCCTCCACCGACGGCCCCAGCTTTGCCGGCAAGGTGGCCGTCATCATCGGTCTGGTCCTGGTCTGCGCCATCGGCGCGGGCAACACCAAGAAAGCGTGAGGTGAACGGTATGAATCAAGTGGACGCCAGAGGCTACTCCTGTCCTGAGCCGGTGCTCATGATCAAGAAGGCCCTGCAAAACGGCACCCCCCTGGTGGTGCTGGTGGACAATGAGACTCCCCTCCAGAACGTGCGCCGGTTTGCCACCAACAATGGCTACCAGGTGACCTGGAAAGAGGTGGGGGAGGACTATGAACTCACCATCACCAAGTAAGGAGCACATCGCCACCTTCCACACCCACTTCGGGGCCCTCACCTTCCACAAGAAGCTGAAAGCCCTGGGAGACAACGCGGTGATGATGCCGGTGCCCCGCAAGCTGTCCGCCTCCTGCGGCACCTGCGTGAAGTTCTCCCTTCCCTTCGACCACGCCTGGGCCGATGAGGATCTGGAGGCGGTCTACCTCCATGAAGAGGGAAACTACCGGCTGCTCTTCGAGAACGAGGAAACCTGAGAAATCCCCCCGGATGTCTTGTAGCATCCGGGGGGATTATGCTATACTAAATAAAAAAATGGGGGAGCGGACGCAATGGACACCATGATCATCGGCATCGCCGGGGGCACCGGCTCGGGCAAAACCACCCTGACTCTGGGTCTGAAGGAGCGCTTTGGGGACTCGGTCTCCATCCTCTACCACGACAACTACTACAAGCAGCACGACGAGATGCCCTATGAGGAACGGTGCAAGCTGAACTACGACCACCCGGACGCCTTCGACACCCAGCGTCTGGTGGAGGATCTGGACGCCCTGCGCCGGGGGGAGACGGTGTACAGCCCCACCTACGACTACACCATGCACAACCGGGCCGCCGAGACGGTGGAGGTCCGTCCCGCCAGGGTGATCCTGGTGGAGGGCATCCTCATCTTCGTGGAGCCCGCCCTGCGAGAGCGGATGGACATCAAGCTCTTTGTGGACACCGACGCCGACGTGCGTATCCTCCGCCGCATCATGCGGGACGTAAAACAGCGGGGCCGCTCCCTGGACTCGGTGGTGCAGCAGTACCTCACCACCGTCAAGCCCATGCATGAGCAGTTTGTGGAGCCCTCCAAGCGGTACGCCGACCTGATCGTGCCCGAGGGGGGCCGCAACCAGGTGGCTATGGACATGATCATTCAGCGCATCCGCAGCCATATCGCCCTGGAGTAAGCTATTTTCTCACAAAAAGGGGACCTGCCTCATGGCAGGTCCCCTTTTATCATTGAAATCGGTAGCCCTTTTGCTGCAAATTCTGGAGAAAGCCCATGAAATGCCTGTGATCCCAAAAGTCCAGCAGCCGCCAGCCCTCCATGGGGTGGAAGGAGACGATGCGGGCCTCATCCTCCAGCCACAGCCGGTGAACCCTCTCTGTTACCATCATGTTTTCAGCAGCGCCTCCTCCAGGGTGCAGACATAGGTCAGCGTTCCGTCCTTGTACTGGTATACGCCCTCTACTCCATCCACATCGGCCAGCACCAAATCACCATATTCCAGCTGGATATTCCCGATGAGCCTCGTGATGTCGGCAAAGTCGGCACCCAGTTCCCGGGCGGCGTCGGTCTTGTGGATCTCATCGCCATAGAAATCATAGATGATCACATTATTTTTCTCGCCCGTGGGCCAGGTCAAAGCCTCCTGGAATCCATCGTCGTCCAGGTCGTAGAGCTCCACATTGGTGTTCTCCCCGGCGGCCATCAGGTAGAGATAGAGCTGCGGGTCCTCCACGATGGCCGATTCGTTGACCATATCTCCCACATAGCGCAGCAGCACCGTATAGGGCTGGGACTGGATGGCGTAGACGCTGATGTGGGAATCCCCCGGGCCGTTCAGGTACAGGCACAGCCCGCCGTCGGCATCCATATAGGACTCCGGGTCCTCAATGGACTCCAGCCTGGCCGCCGCTGCTTCCAGCACCTCTGCCTCCGTTCCGGTACGGGTCAGCTCGGTCTCCTGGTTACAATCTACCCACACCAGGCGGCTGGTCAGCCCGCTGGCATTCTTCAGTACAGACTCCATGGCCAGCCCTTGCCCCGACAGGGTAATCCGGCTGTCCGGGGTGAAGCTCTCCGCCATAAGGGCCATCACCTGGGGCTCAATGGCGATGTGAGGATAATCGGTAATGGCGGTGTCCTGCCACTGGATGGTGATCCTCCAGCATCCCTCTGTCCCCTCCACATAGTAGTAGCGGTAGTTCCAGCCGTACCACTGGGCCTCAAAGACCCGTCCGCTGTCACCGGCAGGGGTCATGCCCTGGGTATCCCCCGCCAGATAGTCGGCCAGGTTGGTCTTGGTGTAGTCCACCGTGATGGCCGAGCCGGTATTGTACTGGGACACCCATACGCTGTGGACCGGGTCCGCCGACCACTGGGTCCAGGCCATCACAGGAACATAGAGATACCAGCCGTCCCCGTCGTACCGGTGGACCGGATAGTTGCTGGGCTTGGAGTCCTCCGACGGATAGGTGATCTGTTCGATCCAGTCCCCCACATAGAGCGGCAGATCCAGGCCCTGGTCGGTCACATACCAGTCGTAGATAGCCTCTTCATAGCTTTTGTGATAGCCCAAGAAATCGAAGTTGTCGTTGACGACCTGATCGTAAAGAACGTCATAAGTGCCGTCGGGGTAGCGCAAGGCGACGATGTTGTGCCCACCCTGGCCCTCCAGGTCAAACCAGCCGTCCTTCTCGTACATACCGCCCACCAGGGCAACTTCTTCGGCGGGAACGTCCAGCTGCACCAGGTAGTTAAAGGTCCAGGCCTCCAGGGTGCCCTCGGGGGCCAGTCCTTCCACCTCGCCCATCTTGTCCAGCCAGGCCACCTTGGTGCCGGTGACCTGGGCAGTGGCCTCCTCGGTAGTAGCTGTCCCGTTGGAGAATTTATAGTAGGTTACCTCTTTGACACTGTCCAAGGTCTGCTGGGCAAAGTCCTCCACACTCTGATACTGCCCGCTTTCGCTGGAAGGAGTCTGACTGGCCTGTCCGGCAGGATTGGCGGCACAGGCGGCAATGACCGCCACGCAGGCCACCCCAGCCACCAGGGACAGCCACATACGGGGCCGCTTCCACCGCAACAGGTTGCGGATACGCCCCTTGGGGTCTCCCTCGCCGAAAGCCAGAGGAGTACCCGCGATGGTGAGCCGCCCGGTGGCCAGCGCCAGCAGGGAGGCCGAGTAGTCGGCCTTGACCCGCTCGCCCAGCTGCCGCACCACCGCTTCGTCGCATCGCATCTCCATGTCCTTGCCCGCCAGAATGAAGGCCGCCCACACCAGGGGGTTGAACCAGTGGAGGCACAGGGCGGCAAAGGCCAGCACCTTCACCACATGATCCAGATGGCGGATGTGGTACTGCTCATGGCGGATGATGTAGCCCATCTCCCCCTGGGTCAGGGTGGAGGGCAGATAGATCCGAGGCCGCACCAGTCCCAGCACAAAGGGGGTGGAGATGTGGTCGGCCAAATAGATGTTGTCTCGCAAACGCAGACTACCAATCAGTTTGCGCCGCAGCCGGAGCAGGGCGAAGATGCTGTACCCCGCCATGCCCAGCACGCCGGCCAGCCACACCCAGGCCGCCACAGCGGCCCAGTCCACGGTGGGAGCGGTCTGCTGTTCGGGGGCCACAGGAGCCACAGGATCAGAGGCGGGCGTTTGGGGTTCCACCGGCACCTGCTCGGTCTGGGGCTGAAGGGCCTCCGGCTGCCGCTGAGGCTGCACATAGGTGACGGTGCTCACCACCGGGCTTGCCTGTTTGGCCGGGGCGTCCAGGGCCCCCAGCAGAGAGATGCCAGAGGGCAGGGACACCGGGCACAGCAGCCGGAAGAGCACCACCGCCCACAAGGCGTAGGAAAAGACCTTTGGGGCCCGCTTCAGGGCCAGTCGGGCCGCTATCACACACAGGATCACGATACCCGCCGTGAGGCTCATGTTCAAAAGGGTCGGAAACAGCGTCTGAGATAAGAATGCCGTCATCTTAGGTCACCCCCTGTTCTCATCGATGAGCTGCTGTAACTGCGTGATCTCCTCCTGGGACAGTTTTTTCCGGCGGGTGAAGGCGGTGAGGAAGGCAGGCAGGGACCCGGAAAAAGTCTCCTCCACAAATTCCTCGCTCTGCCGGGCGTAGAACTCCTCTTTGGATACCAGGGCGGTCACCACCCCGTCCTGATTTTGAAAAATGCCCCGCTGGCACAGCCGCTTGAGCACCGTGTAGGTGGTGGACTTCTTCCAGCCCAGGGCCTCCTCCGCCTGGCGCACCAGCTGGGTGGAGGTCATGGGTTCCCCCTGCCAAATGAGATCGGCAAAGCGGGACTCCACCGCCCCCAGTTTCCAATCGCTCATAGGATCGCCTCCTTTGGTCTACTACTTGTCGTCCTCACCTGTAGTCTACAGTCTATAGACCATTCTGTCAATGACAATCCGGTTACAAAAAAGGGGCTGTTGCAAAATGTGCAGCTCGTACAAAGACCCGTCATTCCGAGAAAAACGGCCGCCCACCGGGCGGCCGTTTTTCGTGGGAATCCGCCCCTTTTGCCG
>NZ_CAJFGT010000094.1:0-8953 GCF_904377885.1 Flavonifractor sp. An112
GCCAGTCGAAAGTGGGCCGCCGGAGGCATGATCGCCTGGAATCTACCGCCCAATCACTTTGGAACAGGCCCGTTTTCCGCCTCATAGGCCCGGATGTGGACCCGAAGGAGCTGGCGGACATAGGCGGACAGGCTCCGGCAGGACTGCCGGGCCAGCCAGGCCGCCTTTTCCTTTGTCTCCGGGGTGACCTGGATGGAAATGGTGCGTGCTTTCTTTTTGTCCTCCATAGAAATGCCCCCTTTCGCTCATAATATCATTCTTAATCACTCTAGTCAACTCTATATAAATCTTTGTGAAATATCACTCTTATTGATATTATAAAGATACAAATAGATACAACGAGGAGGGAATGAGTATGGGCGTTCAGGAAGCCCCCTATTCTCTGCGGCTGGAGCATGAGGTCATGCAGAAGATCCGCGTTCTGGCCGCCAAGGAGCGGCGCTCCATCAATATGCAGCTGTGCATTGCCGTGGAATCCTATCTGAACCAGTACGAGCAGGAGCACGGGGAGATCCCCGTTCCCGCCGAGGATTGACCCCTTAGGGCCGTCCGTGTTACAATGAGAGGAACGATCTGTCAAAGGAGCCTAAAACTATGCTCTACGCCATTTTGGCCGCCGCCCTGGTGGGCCTGGATCAGCTGGTGAAGGTACTGGTCCGCCTCAACATTGCCGAGGGGGGCAGCGTGCCTTTTCTGCCCCACATCCTCCAGCTGACTTACTACCAGAACACCGGCGCGGCCTTCTCCATCTTTGAGGAACATACCTGGATTCTCACCCTGATCTCGGCGGCTGCCTCCATCCTTATCATCGTGCTGATGGTCAGAAAGACCTTCAACCACCCCTTCGGCATGGTCTCCCTGGCCCTGGTGCTGGCCGGTGCGGTGGGCAACCTCATTGACCGGCTTTTCCTGGGCTATGTCACCGATATGTTTCAGACCCTGTTTATGAACTTCCCCATCTTCAATGTGGCGGATATCTGCATTGTGTGCGGCGGCATTGCCTTCTGCGTCTACTTCCTGCTGTTCTGCAAAGAGGAGGACAAGGCATGACCCCCCTGCATCTGACCGCCGACCGGGCGGGGGAGCGGGCCGACCAGTTTCTGGCCCGGATGCTGCCCGAGCTGACCCGCTCGGCAGCCCAGCGGCTGCTGGAGGATGGGGCCGTTACCCTGAACGGCCTGCCGGTAAAGAAAAACTACAAAACCAGCCTGGGGGATGAATTGGTGCTGGCCCTGCCCGACCCCGCCCCCATTGATGTGGTGCCCCAGAACATCCCCCTGGACGTGATCTACGAGGACGACGACGTCATCGCCGTCAACAAGCCTGTGGGCCTGGTGGTCCACCCCGCCGCCGGTCATCCTGACGGCACTTTGGTCAACGCATTGTTATATCACTGCGGTAATTCACTCTCCGGAATCAACGGAGAGCTGCGCCCCGGCATTGTTCACCGCATCGACCGGGACACCTCGGGGCTCATCATTGCCGCCAAGAACGATTTTGCCCACCTGTCTCTGGCGGAGCAGCTTCAGGACCACTCCCTGTACCGGGAATATGAGGCGGTGTGCGTGGGCAATTTAAAGGACGAGTCGGGCACCGTGGACGCCCCCATCTTCCGCCACCCCACCGACCGGAAGAAAATGGCGGTGAACAAGCTCCAGGGCCGGCGGGCGGTGACCCACTGGTCGGTGCTGGAGCATTTAAACGGCTATACCCACATCCAGTGCCGCCTGGAGACCGGGCGCACCCACCAGATCCGGGTCCACATGGCCTGGATCGGCCACCCCCTGCTGGGCGACGTGGTATACGGGTCCAAAAAGCCCTGGCCGGGGCTGGCGGGGCAGTGCCTCCACGCCCGGCGGCTGTCCTTCATCCACCCCCGCACCGGGGAACGGGTCACCCTGGAGTGCCCGCTGCCCCACTGGTTTGAGGCGGTGTTGACAAAGCTGCGCGCTATGGTATAAACTTTATAATACCAGTTTAATTCAGAAGGGAGGCGGCTGCCATCGGAAAGTTTGACGGTGTTCTGCTGGTCAGCGATTTTGACGATACCCTCTATGGAGAGAATATGCAGGTGGCCCCCGCCAACCTGACCGCCCTGGACTATTTCACCCGGGAGGGGGGCATCTTTACGGTGGCCACCGGACGGGCTCACCCCACCTTTGCGCCCCACGCCCGCTGCGCCCCCATCAACGCGCCGGTGGTGCTGTCCAACGGCTCGGCTCTGTACGATTTTCATGAGGACCGGATGGTATACGAGACCTTCCTGCCCCAGCGGGTGCGGGAGGACTTGGAGCAGGTGGCCCGGGACATTCCGGAGATCGGCTTTGAGGCCTACAATCACGACGATATCTACGTCTATCAGCCCAACGAGGTCACCCACCGGCATCTGACTCGGGCGGGGGCCACTGCGTCGGAGGTGCCCATTGCCCAGATGCCTTTGCCCTGGAGCAAGGTCATTTTGCAGCAGCGCAACGAGATCCTGCTGGAGACCCAGCGGTATATGCTGGAGCGGTGGGGGGAACACTATGAGGTGATCTTCTCCAACGCCTACCTGCTGGAGCTCACCCGGAAGGGGAGCAACAAGGGCGGCATGGTGGCCTATCTGGCCCGTTATCTGGGCATCGATCCCAAGAAGATCTACTGCGTGGGGGACAACCAGAACGACATCCCCATGCTGGCCATCTCGGCCATCCCCTTTGCCCCCTCCAACTGCGCCCAGGAGGTCAAAGACTGGGGCGCCCGCATCCTGTGTTCCTGCGAGGAGGGCTGTGTGGCCCAGATCGTGGGGATTCTGGACTCCATTTATTAAAATGCAAAAAAGGACCGCACCCGATGGGGTGCGGTCCTTTTTGTTTACACATAGCCCAGCAGGCCCCGGACGGATACCTCGCCGGAGGAGAGGGCCTCCTCGCTGCCGTCGGCCCAGCGCACCACCAGGGCGAAGGTATCGTCCACCCCCACCGCCGTGCCGATGCGCTCCTCCTGGCCCCGCAGCACCTTGATCTGGCGGCCCACGGTGATGCAGTCCGCCCGGTACCGCTCCAGCCAGCTGTCCCATTGCCCGGGAAAGTCCCGGTCCAGCCTGTCCAGGGCGTCCAGCAGGGCGGCGGCCATCTCCGCCCGCCGTGGGGCCTTGCCCAGCGCCTGGGCCAGGGAGATGGCCACCGGGGCCACCTCGGGGCCAAAATCTTCTTCTGTCTGGGTCAGGTTCACCCCGATGCCCGCCACCACATAGCGCAGGGCGGCGGTCTCTCCCTCCAGCTCCAGCTCAGTGAGGATGCCGCACAGCTTGCGCCCATCCAAAATCACGTCGTTGGGCCACTTGATGCCGGGACGAATGCCACACACCTGCTCCACCGCGTCGCACACCGCCACCGCCGACCAGGCGGTGAGGGCGCTGACCTGCTCCAGGGGACAGTCCGGTTTCAGCAGGGCGGACAGGTACAGCCCCCCCGGCGGGGACACAAAGCTGCGGCCCCGGCGGCCCCGGCCTCCGGTCTGGGCGGCGGACACCACCACCAGCCCCTCGGGCACCTGATCCACCGCCCGGCGCTTCACCTCGTTGTTGGTGGAGTCCACCGTGTCCAGGCACACCAGGTTGGAGCCGATCTTCCGGCCGGGGACCATCAGCTCGCCGGGGGAGAGGAGATCGGGGGAGTCCTCCAAAGCGTAGCCCCGGCGGGGAGCGGAGGAGATCATATACCCCTCCTGCCGCAGGCCCTCCATGGCCTTCCACACCGCCGCACGGCTCACCCCCAGCTTCTGACTCATGGCCTCCCCCGACAGGGGAGCACCCCCCTGGGCCTTCAACAGGGCCAGTACCTCGTCCCGCAGCATGGTCATCCGTCCTCTCTGCTTTTTTCTATGGTATATTGTAGCCTGTCTCCGCTCTCTTTGTCAACCAATTTGATTTTATGGTTGACATTCTCTCTATTGTAAACTATAATCCAATTAGAGTTTACAATATACCCAGGAGGTACCACCATGAAAGTCAAGTCTCTGGTCCACGTCGCCGTAATGGCGGCCCTCATTACCCTGTGCGCCTGGATCACCATCCCCACGGTGGTGCCCTTTACCTTGCAGACCTTTGCCATTTTCCTGGCGGTGGGCATCCTGGGGGGCAAGCTGGGTTCCCTGTCCGTGCTGGTCTACCTGCTGCTGGGAGCGGTGGGCCTGCCGGTGTTCTCCGGCTTTTCCGGCGGCATCGGCCGGTTTGCCGGGGTCACCGGCGGCTATCTCATCGGCTTTCTCCTCATCCCCCTGGTGATGTGGGGGGCTCAGACCCTCTTTGGCAAGGGCCCGGTGGTCTTTGTGCTGTCCGCCGTTGTGGGGCAGGCGGTGTGCTACGCCTTCGGCACCGCCTGGTTCGTCCTGATGTACGCCGCCACCAGCGGCCCCATCGGGGTGGTATCCGCTCTGTGGAGCTGCGTCATCCCCTTCCTCATCCCCGATGCCCTCAAGCTGGCTCTGGCCCTGGTCCTCAGCCGCCGGCTGGCCCCTGCGATGGCAAAGGCCATGGCGTGACTCATATCCCATGCCCCTGTCCCATATAGTAGAGACAAGACTATGTGGGAAAGGGGCATTGTCATGCCGTATGAAAGTGAACGGGGCCGGCCGGAGGTGGCCCACCATCTGATCCTGGAGGACCGGGAGCGCCTGTCGGTGTCCGGGGTGGAGGAGGTGGAGAGCTTTGACGAAAACACCATCGTCATGCACACCTCCCAGGGCACCCTGATCATCCGGGGGGAAAATCTGCACATTGAAAAGCTCAGTCTGGACGGCGGGGACCTGAAGGTGGAGGGGGACGTGGACTCCCTGACCTACGAGGACGGCCGGGGGGATAAGTCCGGCGGCTTCTTCGGCCGCCTGTTCCGTTGAGATGGAGATCTGGGTATCGGAGCAGGCCCTCTTTCTGCTGGGAGCGGTGGGCCTGGGGGCGGCGGCAGGGCTGATCTACGATCTGCTGCGCATCCTGCGGGTACGCCTGCCCCTCCCCCTCATCGGGGGACTGCTGGACCTGCTGTTCTGGCTGGTGGTGACGGCGGCCATCTTTGTCTACTCCACGGTGGCAGGCCGGGGACAGGTGCGGGGCTATCTGCTGGCCGGGATACTGGCCGGCGGCGGGGTCTACTTCTGGGCCCTGAGCCGGGGCTTTTTGTGGCTGGGCTACCGGCTGGCAGATTTTGTTGGGGCGGTCTGGCATATTGTGACACTACCGGTTGTGGTGCTGGGCAAGCTGTGTAAAAAAATCGGAAAATCCGCAAAAAAAGCCTTCCATTATCGGCCGAAGTGGTATAAAATAAATGCAATATCCGATGAAACGGAAGATGCCCCCCGGTCAGACCGGGCCGCCGACGGGGAAGGAGTCACCCATGAAACTCAAGAAAGCATCCCTTCTGACCAAACTCGTCATCCTGGCGCTGCTCATCGGCACGGCCACCGGCCTGCTGACCATGCGCAGTCAGCTCCAGGCCGCTCAGGCCGATCTGGCCACCGCCCAACAGCAGGTGGAGGAGCAGAAGCAAGTCAACGCCGACCTGGCCGACGCCGTGGAAAACAGCGGTGATCCGGACCGGCAGGCTGACCTGGCCCGTGAGAAACTGGGCCTGGTGGAGCCGGGCGAGTACGTCTTCCAGTTCACCGATTGAATTTTGAAAGAGAGGATTTTTCACGCACATGGAGTTTGGTGTTGGTACGATTGTGGAAGGAAAGGTCACAGGCATCACGAAGTTCGGCGCTTTCGTCTCGCTGCCCGAGGGCAAATCGGGGCTGGTGCATATCTCTGAGATTGCCTATTCCTATGTAAACGATGTAAAGGATCATCTGAAGGAAGGGCAGGAGGTCAAGGTCAAGGTCATCGGCATCGACGAGAACGGCCGTATCAACCTCTCCATTAAAAAGGCTATGGATCCGCCTCCCCGTCCCGCCGGTCACGGCGGTCAGGGCCGTCCCGGCGGACGCGACCGCGGCTTCAACGGCGGTTTCCGTGGCAAGCCCGCTCCCGCCGAGCCCACCACCTTTGAGGATCGGCTGAAGCAGTTTATGGCCTCCTCCGACAGCAAGCTGTCCGAGCTGCGCCAGGCCGAGCGCCGCAGCTCCCGCCGCGGCGGCCGGAAGTAATTCCATCCGTACATCACAAATCCCCGCGTCTCAAGACGCGGGGATTTTTCTTTGCCGGGGCGAAGTCATCCCCCCAGCACCTGCCACACCCCCAGGGCGATGAGGAGCAGGCCGGACAGGGGGAGGGCGAACCGGCCCAGCAGCCGCCCGGCCACCTTGTCGGCCAGCACCCGGCCCAGGGGCAGAGCAGCCAGGGTAAGTATGAAATTGGCCAGAGAGGCCAGAACCGGGCCTACGCCGGAGGCCCCGGCGGCCACACCCACCCCGGCGTTGTTCACCGCCAGGGCGGCGGCCAGAGCCACCCAGCCCAGCAGGCTCTTCCCGGCGGCGGGGGTATCCTCCTGTCCGGTCTCTCCCAGACCCCGCAGCCAGTCCAGCACGAACCACAGCCCGATCCCCGCCAGCACCAGCCCCCCCAGGGCTCCGGCAAAGCTGCGGCCCAGGGTGGCCGCCGCCCCCTCGCCCAGCACCAGGGACAGCCAGGTGATGAGGGTGGTCAGCCCCGCAATGACCAGGGTGTGGGCAGGGGAGGGACGTACCCCCCGCACCGCCCAGCCCATGGCCAGGATCACCGTATCAAAATTACAGGCGGCGGCAAACAGGACCGCCGCCGCCAGCATGGAAAACCACTCCATGGAGCACCTCCTGTTCCGCCCATTCTATTCGGGGTACGAATCAGCGGTGCATGGGGTGGTTTTTTGTGGGGGGCTGTGCTATACTGGCATTTAAGCCAATGACAAGGAGGTCTGTCATGGACAGCAAGGAAGTATTTCTTCAGATTTACCGGGACAACATACACCGGGAGGGCTCCGACGCTCTGCTGGACTACCTGGAGCACAAGAGCGACTTTTTCACCTCTCCCGCCTCCGCCCGGTTCCACGGTTCCTACCCCGGCGGCCTGTGCGAGCACAGCGTCAACGTCTACCGCTGCCTGGAGGCCTATCTGGAGCGGGAACGGGTACGGGAGCTGTATGGCCTGGATTACTCCCCGGAGACGGTTGCCCTGGTCTCCCTCCTCCATGACGTATGCAAAATCGGCTGCTACCGGGGCGGCACCCGCAATGTAAAGGGCCCCGACGGCAAGTGGCAGAGCGTGCCCACCTTCTTCTATGAGGATAATCTTCCCTACGGTCACGGGGAGAAGAGCGTGTACATTCTCTCCGGCTTTTTGCGCCTCACCCGGGAGGAGGCCATGGCCATCCGCTGGCACATGGGCTTCTCCGGCGACGAGGACAAGCGGCTGGTGGGGCAGGCCTTCCAGCAGTATCCTCTGGCCTTCGCCCTCAGCGTGGCGGACATGGAGGCCACCTATTTTCTGGAGAAAGACGAGGCGTAATGGCTGTGGCAAAACGAGAAAACGACCTGGGCCGGGACCCGGTAGGCAAGCTGCTGCTGCGGCTGGCGCTGCCCTCGGTCACCGCCCAACTGGTAAACGCCCTGTACAACATTGTGGACCGGATCTACATCGGCCACATCGAAGGAGTGGGAGACCTGGCCCTTACTGGTCTTGGCGTATGCTTCCCGGTGCTGATGTTTGTCTCCGCCATCTCCGCCCTGGTGGGCATGGGCGGCGGCTCCCGGGCTGTGGTACGGATGGGCGAGGGCAAGGAGGATCAGGCCAACGCCATCCTGGGTAACTGCACCGCCCTGCTCATCGCCCTGTCGGTGCTGGTGACCGCCCTCTTCCTGGCCATCAAGGAGCCTATGCTCCTCCTCTTCGGTGCCACGAAGGAGACCATCGGCTTCGCCACCGACTATCTGACCATCTATCTGTGGGGCACCATTTTTGTGGAGATCTCCCTGGGGCTTAACTTCTTTATCACCTCCCAGGGCTTTTCCACCATCTCCATGGCCACGGTGCTCATCGGCGCGGTGACCAACATCGTGCTGGACCCGGTGTTTATCTTCGGCTTCAACATGGGCGTCAAGGGCGCGGCCCTGGCCACCATCACCGCCCAGGGCGTCTCGGCGGTGTGGGTGCTCCGGTTCCTCACCGGCAAGCGCACCAGGCTGCGGCTGCAGCGGCGGCACTTCCGCATCAATCCCAAGGTACTGGCCCCGGTGGTGGCCCTGGGTGTGTCCCCCTTCATCATGAACGCCACTGAGAGCCTGGTAAACGTAGCCTTCAACGCCTCCCTGAAGGCCTACGGCGGCACCTCCGCCGTGGGGGCCATGACCATCTGCTCCAGCGTGCTGCAGATCTTCTTCCTGCTCCTCCAGGGCATCGCCCAGGGGGCCCAGCCCATCATCGGCTTCAACTACGGCGCTGGCAACCTGGACCGGGTGAAGAAGGCTTTCAAGCTGCTGCTGATCAGCGCCTTTACTTTCAGCTGTACCGCCTGCCTGGCTCTGGAGCTCTTCCCCCACGCCTTTGTGATGCTCTTCAACGATAAGCCGGAGCTGGTGGATCTGGCGGTGTGGGCCCTGCGGATCTATGTGTGCGGAATGTTTATGCTGGGGGTCCAGACCTCCTGTCAGCAGACCTTCGTGGCCCTGGGCCAAGCCAAGATCTCCCTGTTTCTGGCCCTGCTGCGGAAGGTCATCCTGCTGCTTCCCCTCATTTTCATCCTGCCCCGGCTCATCACCGGCCATCAGGTCATGGCGGTGTTTCTGGCTGAGCCGGTGGCCGACGTTCTGGCCGCCCTCACCACCGGGTCCATGTTCCTGTGGCGCTTCCCCCGCATTCTGGCCCGCCGCCAGAAGGAACTGGATGCCAAACACGCCTGAATACGGTAAAAAGGGCCTGTTGCAAAATAGCTGTTTTGCACAAGCCTGTCATTGCGAGCCAGTGCGCACACTGGCGTGGCAATCCGTTTCCTCGGCAAAAGGGGCG
>NZ_CAJFGT010000095.1:0-8754 GCF_904377885.1 Flavonifractor sp. An112
AACGGCTACTTTTACCTCCCTCATTAGCTCACCTACTTTCTCAACTTGCGGCATCATTTCCACACTTAGATATCCCCCGTCCATAGAGGGCGTCGATGGTACAATGGAGAGCATCAGCCAGCTGAGGAGCCAGCGACCACTTGGGATCTGATATCCCGCGCTCCCACTTGCCTACGGCCTGCTGGCAGACGCCCAGCTTCTGGGCCAGAGCGGATTGGGAAAGTCTCTGCTGCTCCCGCAGCGTCCGGATGTTGTTTCCCACGTTTTTGGTCACCTCCATTTCGCAACCTATGGTTGTTTACACGGCCACTATATCACTACTTTTAGTTGCTGTCAACTCCTTTTTGTGTCCTTCATATTGCTTACAACAACTATTAGTTGTATAGTTTGAGGTGAAAGGGGGTGAACACGTGCTCGGTCAACGTCTGAAAGCCCTGCGCGCAGCCCGTCAAATTTCCCAGAAAGACCTTGCGGCGCAGTTATTTGTGAGCCCGCAGGCTGTTGGAAAATGGGAACGTGAGGAGGCCACACCCAACCCAGAGACGGTACGCAAGCTCTCCGAACTTTTCGATGTCTCCGCCGACTACCTGCTGGGCCGGGAGCTGAGCCCGAACGCAAGCCCTGCATCCCACGCATTGCGGGTACCGGTGTTGGGGGTGATCCAGGCCGGGATCCCCATGGACGCCATCGAGGACATCCTGGACTGGGAGGAGGTTCCCGTCTCCTGGGCCAGCGGAGGCCGGGAGTACTTCGGCCTGCGGGTGAAGGGGGACAGTATGTACCCTAAGTATCTGGAGGGGGACACGGTGATCCTTCGTAAAGACAGCGCCTGTGACACCGGCGACGACTGCGCGGTGTTGGTCAACGGCGACGCGGCTACCCTGAAGCAGGTGCTCCTACGGGAGGACGGCGCGGTGGAGCTCCGCCCGGTAAACCCCACCTATCCACCCCGCACCTACTCCCCCGCCGAGATTGAATCCCTCCCTGTCCAGATCATCGGTGTAGTGGTTGAGTTGCGACGGAAAATAAAATAGTGTCCTACTTGGACATTCATACATAGAGAGGATGATATAATGATGGCTGAAGCATTTCGTCCGCTTCGCACGGCTCAGGATATGTATGACTATTGCAAAACCTTCCAAATGGGCACCGGTACTTTTAAAAGCTGGAGCGTTAAGCATCTTTCTGTAATTGAGGACGAGGTAAAGCCTAACGAGTATATCTTGACCGTTTTCATAGGCATATGCAATGGCTTCAACTCTGCCTACGCAATCACATCCGAGCGCATTATCATCGCCCAAAAGAATCTTATCGGCAGTAAAGTCAGATCTATTTCGCTCAAGTTTATCAATGACATCTCCTTGCGCAAAGATCTTCTGCACGGATATATTCAGGTCGATACCATGAAAGAGCAGTTCACTGTTTCAGTGCTAAGAAACTGCGCTGACAATATCTATGAATGTATTCACACCGCTTTAAAAATGGCTGAAGAATTATCATCCACCAAGAATCAAACAATTGCCGCCCCCAGCGCAGCCGATGAAATTGCAAAGTTTAAGCAGCTATTAGATAACGGCGCTATTACTCAAGATGAGTTTGATGCTAAAAAACGGCAACTTCTCGGAATATAAATAGAAATGAGGGGCGCACAATGAAATGTCCTGCCTGTGGCACAAAGTATAAAGGCAAAAAGTGCCCTACCTGCGGCCGGCACACTGATCCAAAGTTGGAGGCAAAACGTAACACTCGCATTGCATTGCTGGTTGTTATTCTGATTTTTATTGTGCTTTTTCTTTTCTACTTGTTTCGGACAATAGAGTATTACGATGGAATCATTGATATAATCCAACGAGCATTAGATGGGTGATCCTACTCTCCGTCCGAATGCCAAAAAGAGCCGGGGCTTATGCCCCGGCCTCTTAAAACGCCAAAAATCGAACATTTGTGTCACAAACAAGGAGGACTCCACGTGTCCAAGGACAAAATGATGGTATTCGGCTACGCCAGAGTCTCCACCGAGAACCAGCTGGAGAACTACTCCATCGAGGAGCAGACCGCCCGGCTGGAGTCCTATTGTGCGGCCAAGGGCTGGGTGCTGCTACACACTTATATAGACGGGGGATACTCCGGCGGGAATACAGACCGGCCTGCCCTTCAGACCATGCTGGCGCAGATCCGGGAGACCCATGTGGACGCTGTAGTGGTTTACAAGCTGGACCGGCTCAGCCGCTCCCAGAAGGATACCCTCACCCTCATCGAGGACGAACTGCTGGCCCACGGCACTGATTTTGTCTCCATCAATGAGAACTTCGACACCTCTACACCCTTCGGCCGGGCCATGATCGGAATACTATCCGTCTTTGCCCAGCTGGAAAAGGATCAGATCACCGAGCGCTTTACCATGGGCCGGATCGGCCGGGGCAAAGCCGGGTACTTCCATGGCGGCGGCAACGCACCCACCGGCTATACCTATGCCGACGGCGTCCTTACCGTCAATGAGTACGAGGCCATGCAGGTCCGTGAGGCTTTTGATCTGTTCCTGGCCGGGAAGTCCATCAACGCGATCTGGCATATGTTATCCACAAAATACACCACAAAGTGGACAGCGGCAAAGGTCCGCAACGTGCTGAAGAACAGCCTCTATATCGGGAAGGTCCATTTCATGGGCCAGGAATATGATGGAGTACATCAGCCCATTGTGGATGCTTGTATCTTTACTGCCGCCAATCAGCTACTCAACAGCCTGACCCGTGAGGCAGCAAAGTCCACGTCCCAGCGCAACCCTTTCCGGGCAGGTTATCTGCTCTCAGGCCTGCTGTACTGCAGCCGCTGCGGAGCCCGGTACTCAGCCAACCATGGATACTACAAATGCTATTCCAGAGCCAAAAGCAGCCCCAAATTTGTCCGTGACCCGGACTGCAAAAATGACAACTGGGAGATCAGCACATTGGATCACCTGGTATGTCAGCAGGTGGATGCGATGGTATCCAGCTCCGCTGCCGTAGATCACGCGATCATGGCTGCCGACGCCGCCAAGACGGTACACGTAGACAAGGATAAGCTGCGCCGCACCTGCGCGGAGCTGGAGCGGCAGATCGAGCGTCTGATCGAGCTGTATCAGGTCGGCTCCATTCCCATGGCATCTATCACCCAGCGGGTCAACGATCTGACGGCGCAAAAGGCTGCGCTGGAATCGCAGCTTAACGCTCCGGATGAGGTCCCCGCCAAGGAGCTGTTCCTGGCAGCCGTAGAGGACTATCGCAAGGGCTTTGCTAATGGGGACACAGACCGTAAACGTGCGCTGCTGGCCGGCCTACTGGAGCGAGTGACCATCAACGGCCAGTCGGTCCAGCTCCACTGGAGGCTGTAAATAGCAATTTACAAAATTATATATACTACTCACATGGTCAGGGCCTGCTTGCCGCAGGCTTTGGCTTTTTGAAACGCATGATCCAGCAGAAAAGCCACCCGAGGAAGATATCCAAAATCTTCTAGCAATGTAAAAAGGGGAAAGAAGATGGCCATAGGGGGCAGCATGACGCTGATCACCCAGGCCAGCACCCGGTATACGCCTAGGACCAGCGCCCCGTGGAGCCACTCCGGAGCATTGAGCCAGACAAACAGGTCGGTAAGCCGATCCTGAATCCAGAACAGCCCATCGGAAAGCAGCTGAGAGGGATAGTTAGCCCCCTCTATGGTGAGCCACAGCACAGCCGCCAGCAGAAGCAGCATGGCGGGAATACCGGTGGCCCTGGCGGTAAGCAATCGATCCAGCCGTTCCCCCCCTGCAGCAGCCACACCCTGGGGCAGGGCCTCTTGGGCTGCCTGGTGGGCTGCATGGACCAGGCTGGCCGCCAGCTGATCGCTCAGGTCCGTTATCCCGCTGTGGGCCAGCTGCTCTCTGGCCCTGGTCAACGCGGCTTGAAGTTCCTGGTCCTTCTCCGGGTCCCAGCCTGTCTGCCGTGCCAGGCTGGAAGGAAGCGTGGGATCTCCCTCCAGCAGCCGCAGCGCGGCCCAGCGTACAGGGAGTTTACCCTGGAGTCTGGATTCCAAAAGGGGTTTGAGGGAGGCAGCGGCAAATTCTACCTGGGGCGGATAACAAACTGGCCGGGGCTTGGGCAGCTCCTTTCCATCCAACAGATGGTCCAGTGCTTCCATCAGATCCTCCAGGCCCTCCTCCCGTCCGGCGGAACTTCCAACCACCGGAACGCCCAAATAGGCAGACAAAGCCTCCAAATCCACCGTAATATGCTTGCGGGCAGCCTCGTCCAGCAGGTTGACACACACCACGGTCCTGGGTTCCAGCTCCAGGGTCTGGAACACCAGATTCAGATTGCGCTCCAGACAGGTGGCGTCGCACACCACCACCGCACCCTGAGCACCACCGAAGCAGAGAAAATCCCGTGCCACTTCCTCCTCAGCGGAGTGGGCTAACAGAGAATAGGTACCCGGCAGATCCACCAGTGTATAGGACCTTCCATTCCACTGGCATCGCCCTTGAGCCACCGCTACGGTCTTGCCCGGCCAGTTCCCGGTGTGCTGGCGCAGACCGGTCAGTGCATTAAACAGGGTAGACTTACCCACATTGGGATTGCCCGCCAGTGCCACCACCCGTTCCGCTTCGTCAACCTCCAGCGGCTGGAGCACTGCCGCCGCGCCCACTCCTGTGGCAGCCCGCGTCAGTCCCATGGCGCGCCTGCCAGTCTGACGCCCCTGGCATCCCGCCGCCGCAGAGCAATGACCGCCCCACGGATCAGATAGGCTGCCGGGTCACCCGCTGGGCTGACCGCCGTGCAGCTCACTGCAGTCCCCGGCACCAGTCCCAGGTCCAGCAAACGCCGGCGCATGGCCGGCTCGGTCAGCACCTCGGCCACCTGGCCCCACTGGCCCACCCGAAGGGCATCCAAGGTAATGGTACTCATATCATAACGCTCCTCGCTGTCACTTGAAATGGGTGGAGGCTCACCGTCAGCCGGTGCAGGCCCCCACAACCTATCATATTGCGGAGCAGAAGGGGTGGTGCCTCTGAAAAACTGTTTCGTATACTGAAAATCTATTGACTAACCATATACAATCGATTAGAATAACAACGAAATGGATTCTTTTTTGCCGCAGCGGTCCGCTGCGGCTCTCTTTTCGGTTGGGAGGTTTTTATGTCAGAACTGCAAGAAAACAAAATGGGCGTTATGCCCATCAAACGTCTGGTCCTCTCCATGTCCCTGCCCATGATGATCTCCATGCTGGTGCAGGCTCTGTACAATGTGGTGGACAGCTACTTCGTGGCCAAAGTCAGCGAAAATGCACTGGCTGCTGTGGGAATGGCCTTCCCCTATCAGAACCTGATGATCGCTGTCAGCGTAGGTACCGGCGTGGGCGTCAACGCCCTGCTCTCCCGCAGCCTGGGCGCCAAGGACTTTGAGACGGCCAACCGCACCGCAGAGAACGGCGTTTTCCTGGCCTTCCTCAGTATGCTGGTCTTTTCCATTGCAGGTGTTGTGTTTGCCGAGCCCTTCTTCCTGGCACAGAACAACGACCCGGATATCGTCAACCAGGGCGTGGCTTATCTGCGGATCTGCGCCGGGCTCTCCATTGGTCTCTTTATGGAGATCATGTTTGAACGGCTGCTCCAGTCCACTGGACGCACCTTCTATACCATGATCACCCAGGGCGTGGGCGCAGTCATCAACATCGTTATGGACCCCATCCTCATCTTTGGCATTGGCCCCTTCCCGGAGATGGGCGTGGCCGGCGCTGCTGCCGCCACCGTGCTGGGCCAGATCGTTGCCGCCATTTTGGCTCTGATCTTCAATATTACCCACAACCATGAGATCCATCCCAAACTGAAGGGGTTCCGCCCCCGCGGACATATCATTGGACGCATTTATAGCGTTGGTATCCCCACCATCGTACTCAACTCCATCAGTTCGGTGATGACCTTTGGTATGAACCTGATCCTGGGCGCCATCTCCACTTCCACCGCCGTGGCTGTATTCAACGTCTACTTCAAGCTCCAGAGCTTTGTATTCATGCCGGTATTTGGCCTGAATAACGGCATGGTACCCATCGTCTCCTACAACTTTGGTGCCCGGAAGCGTAAGCGTCTTACGGAAACCGTGCGCTTCAGTGCCATTCTGGCCGTTGGCATCATGCTGGTGGGCCTGGTGATCATTCAATTTTTCGCCGCCCCCATTCTGGGTCTGTTTGAGGCCTCGGCGGAAATGCTGCGGATCGGCGTGCCCGCCCTGCGGATCATCAGCCTGTGCTTTGTATTTGCCGGCTTCAACATCATCTGCTCCTCCACGTTCCAGGCCTTGGGCAACGGCGTACTGAGCATGATCATGTCCATCGTCCGCCAGCTGGTGGTACTCCTCCCCGCCGCTTACTTCCTCTCCTTTACCGGAAGTGTAACCGCCGTGTGGTGGTCCTTTCCCATTGCCGAGATAGCCTCCCTGATTTTGAGTCTTCTCTTCCTGCGGCTGGTCTTCCGCAATGTGATTGCTCCCCTGGGAGACAGTGAGTAAGCCTTTAAAGTAAAATAATGAGATCTAAAAATAAGCAGCCCCCCGTGCCCGGTTTGACCAGGCGCGGGGGGCTGCTTTTCTCTTTGCAATGATCTATGCTCAGCACTTGACGGCAATGACTGCGATCTCGATCTTGCAGTTGTCCGCCAGGCCTACGTTGCCGTAGCACAGCCGGGCAGGCATCCGCTTAGGATCAAAGTGGCGCACATACTCCGCGTTCATCTCGTCCCGCTCGGCAAAATCCCGCAGCAGCACGTCGATCCGCACCACATGGTCCATGTCGGAGCCGTGGCGCTTGAGCAGAGTCTCCAGGTTGTTCAGCACCTGGCGGGTCTCAAAGGTGATGTCGCCGCAGGCCAGCTCCTGGGTCTCCAGATCCTCGGATACCAGGCCGGAGAGGTAGAGGTACTTCCCGTCCACCACTACCAGGTCGGAGTAGGGGGCCTCCAGATCGTCTGTAAAGCGAATGTAGGTATTGTCCATAAAATCCACTTCATCCTTTCCATCATCGGGCCTGCATCTGAAGGACAGGCCTGTTCATGCCATTATCCCACAGATCCCGTCCAAACGCAACGGGTGCGCTTTACTTCACCTTGCTGATGGCGGTAATCACAGGAGTAGCACCGTCCACCCCCAGCTCACCGGTATAAGTAATCTCCACCGAGTCACCCTCGGCAAATCCGTCGACACTGACGCCCTTGCCGTAATCCATGACCTGGTACTCACCATCTCCGGTAAGCAGCATCAGATAGTCCCCCATCCGGTTGATGATCCCGCTCACCTTTTTTTCCTCTACCTTCTCCGTGGACTGAGGCTGGCTGGAACCATCGTCCGTCTTTTTACCGCTGTCAGCCTTTCCGCAGGCGCTCAGTGCAAACACCACAAGCACCAGAGTAAGAACCAGGCAAATCTTCCGCTTCATAGTCATGTTCCTTTCTTTGTCCCTGTCTGGGATTGATGCATTCACCGGGCAGACCTTGCCGCCCGTGTTACGATGCTTAGACTCCCGTCGAGGCCGGAAAGTTGTGCCAGCCGCAAAAAGAAAGGAATTCTTTATAATTTCCGATTACAGTTCCAGAGTGGCAGCCACCTGCTTCAGGGTCTCCGCCGAGCGGCGCAGCTGCTCCTGCTCCTCCTGGTCCAGCACGATAGGCACATGGGTCTCCACCCCGTCCAAGCCTACAATGGCGGGCATACTCAGTGCAATGCCCTCGATGCCGTACTCCCCGTGCATCATGGTGGACACCGGCAGGATGGACCGCTCATTGCGGACAATGACCTCGCAGATCCGCTTTACCGACATGGCAATGCCATAGTAGGTAGCCTGCTTCTTGGCAATGATCTCATAGGCGCTGGTCTTGACCTTCTCGGCAATCTCCTTCATGGCAGAGGCGTGATCGAAATGGCCCCGCATCTCGCAGAAGTCGTTGAGGGGGATACCGGAGACGTTGGAGCTGCTCCAGGCGGCGATCTCGCTGTCGCCGTGTTCACCGATGATGAAGGCGTGGACACTGCGGCTGTCCACATGGAGGTGCTGCCCCAGCTGGTACTTGAGCCGGGCGGTATCCAGCACGGTACCAGAGCCAATCACACGGTGCTCCGGCAGCCCGCTGAGCTTGAGGGCTGCATAGGTCAGGATATCAACCGGATTGGAGACAATGAGCAGGATCCCCTGAAAATCCCGCTTTGCGATCTCAGGGATGATGCTCTTGAAGATCGCTACATTCTTGTGGACCAGATCCAGCCGGGTCTCGTTGGGCTTCTGATTGGCCCCCGCCGTCACAATGACCACAGCGGCATCCGCCACATCGTCATAGGTGCCGGCATAGATTTTCATAGCCCCCGCAAAGGGGATGCCGTGAGCAATGTCCTTGGCCTCACCATCGGCCTTGTCGAAGTTCACGTCCAGCAGCACCAGTTCGGAAAACAGATGGCTCTGCATCAGGGCAAAGGCCGTGGCGGAGCCTACAAAACCGCAGCCGACGATGGCAGCTTTGCGGGGATTGACGATGGTCTTTTTCATCATATACACCTCTCTATGTTCCGTGGATCACTCCACGGCCTGTGCTTTTTGCAGCTTTCCTTGTGTTTTCTAAATCATATATGATTTTAGGTATTTTGTCTGTTGCTACTGCAACAAAACCGCAAATTTCTTTGGGTGCTGGGCTCTATTCGTTCCTCACGTCTTAAGATTCGTAAAGGCTCCGCTTTTTTCGCGGGCCGGACTTTCCCA
>NZ_CAJFGT010000096.1:0-8692 GCF_904377885.1 Flavonifractor sp. An112
GGGCGGATTCCCACGAAAAACGGCCGCCCACCGGGCGGCCGTTTTTCTCGGAATGACGGGTCTTTGTACGAGCTGCGCATTTTGCAACAGGCCCTTTTTTGTTATTCTTCCTCGGCGGCCTGGAGCTGGCCCGCCTCCCGCAGGGTACGGCGCAGGCGGCTGAGGGTCACCTGGGTCATACCCAGGAAGGAGGCAACGTGCTTCCCGCTGACATGGCGGTGCAGGTCCGGATAGGCCCGCAAAAACCACTGATACCGGTCCATGGCGTCATACTGGTACATGGCGGCCTTCACCTCCCAGTGGCGCTTGAGAGCGTCCAGCAGAAAACAGCTGTACAGGCGATAGAGCTGGGGATATTCCTCCAGCATTTCCAGTACCAGACTCATGGGCAGCTCCAGCACCAGGCTGTCGGTAAGTGCCTCAATGTTGATGGTGGCCGGCTCCCCCAGGGCGATACAGGCCGTGGCCGGGGACCCCGGCTCAAAGGCAAAGCAGTCGGTGATGTCCCGGCCGCCGGCATCCAGAAAATAGCCCCGCAGCAGCCCCTGGACCAAAAAGGTCAGCTTGGTCGGCGTTTCCCCTTCCCGGTAAAGCAGGTGGCCCTTTTTTACGTTCCGCAGTTCGCCCCACTCCGTGAGCCTCTGGATGAGGGACTGGTCCGACAGTCCGAACAGGTGATGGTAAAGTTCTGGCAGATCCATCTCTCACCCTCCCAACACAAAATATTAGTGTTTTATTTTATCATATTTTGCGTGGTTTCTACATTATCCCAGGTTAATTCCTATGAAATTGTTGTCCAAATACCGGCAGATACCGGGTCACACCCGGGGGGTCAGCCCGGCCAGACGGCAGAGAATGGCTGCCGTCTCCGCCCGGCTGATATTGGTATTGCCGTGGAAGCTTCCATTGTTATCTCCCTCCACGATGCCGGCCCGGTACCACAGGTAAACCACGGGGCCGTAGGGATCGGTCTCCTGTACGTCGGGGACCTCACCGTTGAACACCACGTTGATGACCTGCTTCTCCTCCTGGGGCACCGCCCGGTCCAGCAGGTTCACCATCTGGAAGCGGGTGGCCTTGTTCAGCACGGTGGACAGCGGTACCTCACTGGTGGTAAACAGGCCCTGATCCACGCAGTAATTGTAGGCCCCCTGGTACCAGGCGCCGTCGGAGGCGGGCACGCTCTCCCCCTGGCGGTCGGCATACAGCCGGGCGGTGAGGGTGACCACCTCGGCTACGGTGAGGGTGCCGTTGGGGCTGAACTTGTCGCCGCCGGTACCCTTCATCAGACCGGCCTGGGCGGCCTTCCCCACATCTTCGGCGTACCACTGGTTGGCGGGCACGTCGCTGAAGGAGAAGTCGCCGTTCTCACCGTCGCCGGGATCGGGGGTGGGGTCGGGATCAGGATAGGGATTAGGGTCAGGGTCAGGATCAGGCTGCTGTCCGCCGCCCTCCCCAACGGGGTAGGACTGGACTCCGGATTCGTCCAGCACATAGAACACGGGGGTGGAATCGTGGGTGGAGTACCACACCACCTTGCCGTTGTAGCTGATGGGGTGGCAGCGGGACATCTGCACGCCGTCAGCGGTCTTGATGTTGGAGACGGTGCCGTCGGCGGAATAGGTAGCATACTGGATGCTTTCCTTATTGTAATAGTAGCCGTTATCCCACTTCTCGGCCAACTGCCACAGGATGTAGCCGCCGTCCGGACCGGTGGGAACCAGCACAGGCTGAGAGCCGTACAGGTCGGAGTCGCTGGGCCAGGAGGTAAGCTGGCGCACGGTGGTGCCGTTGGAGGAGATGTCATCCTTGCTGGTATAGCTCAGGAAGATGTTCATGGGGTCTTGTCCGATGGTGGAAGCCGAGCCCTTACCGGTGCTGCTGTAGGCGACCAGGTAGCCGGAGGAGGTCTCCGCCAGGTCGGTCACATTGGCGCCGGTGGTATTCTCGCCCACCCTGCCGGACCAGGTAGTCAGATTGAAGGTTTTGCAGCCGTTGGCGAAGGTGTCGCTCCCCGCCTTGTTGTCGTAAATGGACAGACAGGCCCCTCTGGGGTAGGCGTCACCGTGGTCCAGAGCCACCAGCCGCCCCTGGCTGTCCACCAGGATGAACTGGTTAAAGGAGTGGGACACATAGCCCTTGTTGGCCACCACGTCGTGATAGCCGTCGGTGATGGTCATATCGGACTCACGCACCGAGAAGGTCAGATTGGCCTGGTGGTTCAGCCCGTCGCCGGACTGGTACATCTCATGGCTGGTACGCACATAGAGGTAGCCGTTGTACTCGTCGCACCGCAGGCTGCCGGCATCAAAGGGGATGGTGGTGTTGGCCCCCCGCAGGCTGGCCTGGCCCAGGCGGTTCCAGTCCTTGTCGTACTTCACCACCCGGATGACCTCGGCGTTGTCGTCCTCACTGGGGTTCTCCTGGCCGAAAATCACAAAGTTGTAGTCCTCACCGGCATAGAAGCCGCCCCACAGGTCCAGCTCCATGTCCAGATCCACCGAGGAGATCAGCTGGAAGTTGCTGTCGTAGGTCTCGGCCACCAGCCGGGGATAGGCGCTCCATTTCATAAAATTTCCCTGGGCATCGACGATTTTGACACCCTTGAAATTTTCCACCCGCACCAGGTTGTCGCCGTCCTGGTACAGGTAGGCGTCAATGGGCACCGCCCAGTTGCCGTTGTAGGTGCCACCGGCAATGGTGGATTTCAGGGGCGTCGGTTCTGCGGCCCAGGCCGCCGGCAGCATGGATATTGCCATGGCCAGAACACACAGACAGGAAAGCAGGCGGAAAGATCGTCTTTTCATTGCGCATTCTCCTTCTCTTGATTTGGGATTTTGCAGGGGCTTTGTCTGTTAGTGTTCCGAACCGGCAGCCCGGTTTTAAAGCCGGCAAAATTTTTTTATCTTTTTTTCAAGTGCCGCATTCCGGCCACTATGCGTTTACGGTGACCTGGAAAGACACGTTTTCGGTGAAGGTCAGCACACCCTCCTGACTATCCACGCGCAAGGTGACTACGCCGCTGATGGTGGCTGTGCCCGGGGCGTTGGCAGTGAGCTGACAGCTGGTGGGTTCCTGGTCGCCCACCGTCACCACCGATGGATTGCTGCTGCTCCACACGGTAGAGGCGATGGTAAAGTTGGTATACAGGGAATAGGAGGAAAATCCGTGATACCGGCTCTGTCCCACACTGAGGGTAATGCCGTCCAACTGGTAGTCCCAGGGCACTTCATTCTTGGCCTGCACGGTAATGGTATAGTGGACGTTGGGTTCCCGGGGGCTGACTGCCGTCAGCACCACCGTGCCGGGGGACAGGATGGTAAACCAGCCGGAGCTGTCAATGGGCGCCACACTGGAATTGGAGGAGCTGTAGGTCAACCCCGCCGGCAGACCGGCGTCAGAGGGATTCAGGTTTCCCCACTGTCCTCCAAAGCTGTAGCCGCGCCCCAGCTCAGCGCTCATGCTCCGGTTCTCCACCACCGGGGTCACCGGGGTTGGCGTAGGCGTGGGGGTGGGTCTGGGCGTTGCCGTGGGACTGGGGGTAGCGGCAGGCGTGGGAGAGGGCGACGGGGTAGAGCTGGGGGTGGCTGTGGGGGTGGGACTGGGAGTAACCGACGGCGTGGCCGAGGGCGTAGGACTGGGCGCGGCCGAGGGCATAGCCGATGGGGTGGGGGAGACCACAGCCATCACCGGGACACTGGGCTGAGGCTCCTGCGGGGGCCGGGTGGCCAGAAACACGCCGCCTCCCGTAGCCACAGCCGCCGCCACCAGCAGAATGGCCACCTTGCTGCCCAGGGTCAGACCCCCGCCCCCGGCACCAACCGCCGCCGAAGCGGAGGCGGCAGCAGTTGCGGTGGAAGCCGCCGAGGTGGAAGCCGCGGTGGTGGCCGCCGCAGCAGAGGAGCCTGCCGCTGCCGCCGCGGTGAGGCCCAGAGCCCCCTTGACGGCCAGCAGTCCCCGCTCCATCACCTGCGGGTCCACCGCCAGATTCTGCTCCTGAAGCACCATGGCCAGGAAGAGCAGTCCCGGGTTGAGGGCATGGAGCCGCACGCCGTCCCGCTGCTCCCGCTGGAGGATCAGCTTCTCCAGCGCCTTGCGGGCGTAGTTCAGGCGGCTTTTGACGGTGCCCTCGGCACATTCCAGAATGGACGCAATGTGCTTAATGGGGCACTGGTCGTAGTAGTAGAGCATGACGGCGGTGCGCTGCTCGTCGGGGAGCTGGTCCACCAGCTCCCCCAAAATCAGGCCCGTGTCCCGCTCGCACAGGGTATCCTCCGGCGAGGACACGGGTGGGCCGGAATCCAGAAGGTCAAACATAGCCTCCTCCTCCAGAGCGAACTCACGGGAGTCGGTCTGCATCTTCCGCTGATGGAGGGCCAGCCGGACCGCAATGCCACCGATCCAGGACCGCAGGGACTCCGGGTCCTTCAGCTTGTCGATGGAGCGGAACACGGCAATGAATACGTCCTGCACCACCTGCTCGGCCTGATCAGCCTGCCCCAGGATCTTCATGGCCTGGAGATAGACCATGCGGTAACAGGCCTGATACAGTCGGGTAAAGACCTCCTCATCCCCCGCCCGAAGCCGGGCTACCGCCTCGGTGTTGGACAAATCGGACAAAAGCTGCATATGACTTCCTCCCTTTGGAACGTTTCTGTCTGTTTGTGTTGGAAAAGGCTCCGCCGGTTTTATTCCCGCGAAAATTTTGTCTCGCTTTTTCTCCATTGTACCATCATTCCCCGGCCCGAGACAACAAAAGCAGGACGGGCCTTTTCAGGGCCCATCCTGCTCTGCGGTTGATAAGGTCATTTTTTCTGATCCCGCCTCCGCCTGCGGTCCCTCCGCCTGCTGAGGAAACGTCTGAACTTGTTTCCAAACAGATGGAAGATGGCATACCCGGCGGTGATGGCCACCCCAACAAACAGGATCCGCTGGAGCAGATGGATCACGGAGCCGGAAAACACATCGCTCCAGGTGGCGATATAGTCATACCCGTCGATCCAGGCGGAAAAGATGGCCAGAATGGAGATGATGGCCAGAGAGGTGTCCATCCGCTTGGAGTCGTTGCGGTCGATGATGTCGCACTTGGTATCAAACACCGTCTGCATCTGGGCCTGATTGCGCTGCATAAACGCCAGCTGGTCCTTGATCTTGAAGGCCTGGCGCAGCATATCGATGGACTTCTGGGAGGTGGGGTAGTTCACCTGAATGTCCCAAAAATCAATGGTTTTGGAGAAGTTGTCGTAGATATTCTCCACCTGCTTGAGAAACTCCACCGGCTCGTCCACCGCCTTTGAGGTAATGAGGCGGATGATCTCCCGGTCGGCGATCTGGATGGCGGCCTCCTCCAGCAGAATGAGCTCGATGTAAAACAGGGTGATGGACTCCTCGCACAGCCGGTCCCGCAGGGTGGCCTGAAAGTCGGGGGTGAACTGGAGCACCACGTTGCTGTAGGCGCACACAAAGGCCCGGTCATACTGCCCCATGCCCTTTTCCGAGCTGATGGCGGCCACGATCTCCCGGTCCACGATCTCACCGAAATTCTCCCCGTCGGGGTAGATGGTCTCGGCGGCCAGCAGGGAGGCGATCTGGCTGGACTTCAGGCAGCTCTTGGCCTTGGGGATCACCGCAAAGATCTTGGGGGTGCCCCGCTTGATCACCCCATAGTTCAGGCTGACAAAGTCAAAGAAATTGGTGTGGCTGCCGTCCGCTCCCACCACCATCAGATTGTTGCGGATGATGTTGTCCATCAGGTGGCTGATGAGGAAGGGGGAGGAGAGGGAGTACCAGGTCAGCACTCCGCAGTTGCTGTCGGTGTCAATGGAGATGTACAGATCCACGAAGGCGGGAGCGCCGATGGGGTCGTCTGCCTCGTCGTAGCAGTCCACCGTTCCCTCTCTGGTGATCTGGACCGGAATCTTGCCCAGGTAATAGCGCCTGATGCGGCGCTTGAAGCCGGCCAGATCGTCCACATCCTCCAGCTGGGAGGGGACGCCCGCCTCATAGTGGGTGCGGAAGTCCATGTCCTTCAGCAGAGCGGCGGCTTTGCGGTCGGGCTGAGCCGGGCAGTCCTCCAGCAGGTCCATGGACCGGTACTGAACGGGCACCGACACAAACACATCGGGGATCACCGCCCATTCCGCCTGGCGGGAAGGGAGCATCTCCTCCAGCACGCCGTTCATCAGGGGCGGGGCGGGATAGGGGGTTTTCCGGACATAAAAGACCCGGTCCCCCGCCATATGCTCCTCATACTGGGCCACGTTGATAAGCCGCTGGTACTGCAAATAGCTGTCGTAGTCCAGCTCCACCACGGACCCCATGGCCAGCTCCCCCTCCCGGGTCACAAAGCAGTCCACGCCGTGGTCCTCCACTGTGCCGTACCCGGCCACCGCCGTCTGTTCCTTCACCACACGGCAGGGGATCTGATACCGCTCCAGCAGGCCGGGGGAGGGGAGCAGCAGCTTGACCGTGCTGCCGATGGAGAAGGTATGGGCGGGGTCCTGGGGGGCATGGATGATGAGATTGTAGTCCTTCTCGATCTCCCGGATGGAGAAGTTCCGCTTCCGGTAGATCCCCAGGGAATCCGGGTTGGACACGTCGCTGACCAGGTAGTGCCGGGGATAGTCCTTCAGGATCAGGTCGATGAGGCAGGCCCCCAGGCCCCGGTTCTGGCAGGTGGGGCGCACCGCCACCGACAGCAGGTAGAGCACATCCCCAGGCAGCCCCTCCACCACGTCGTGGAGGGAAGCGCTGTAGGGGAGGCCCTGGCCCCCATCCTCCCCGGCGAAGATCATCCGGAAGGAGGCAAAGTCCTCCCCCCGCACCTTACGGTAATCAAAGCAGAGCAGGAAGGCCGTCAGGGTGTCCCCGTCCCAGATCCCCCGGCAGTCTCCGTGCCGGAGGCAGTACAGCAGGCTGGGCCCGTAGGCCTTCCTCATATCCTGCATACGGGTGGCTTCCGAGGGGAAGGAGCGCTTGTAGAAATGATCGTCTTGGAAGCACTGACAGAACAACTCCATCACCTGCTCCATATGACAGTCTCGCAGCATCCCGGTCGTCATGTCACATTACCTCAACCACATATTTTTTCAGCAGTTCTATGGGGTGGTAGGCCTGCTTGGCCCGCCGCAGGCCGGGGTCCCCCATATCCTCTTCCCGGTTGATATAGGTCACGTCTCCCCCCGTGTAAGCGGCGGCAAACTGATTGACCAGCATCTGATAGGCGCCCTTGCAGCTTCGGTCGGCCTTTTCGATGTGGGTAAACAGGGTGTCGTTGACAATCTCCCCCAGGGAGAAGCCCACGATGGACCCGTCGGCGGTGAGCACGCCCCCCACCATGCCGTACCGGTCCAGATTTTGCAGCACCTCCAGCACCCGGTCGTTTTCCTCCCGCTCCGTGGCCCCGGCGCCCGCGCCGGACAGATAGGTCTGGGTGAAAAAGGCCTCCACCGCCCCTACGTTTCCAGCGGTCAGGGGCTCAAAGGACCACCCCTCCACCCCCCGCTTGAACTGGCTGATCTGGTTGCGCTGGCCGCTGTACCGCTTGCCCCCCAGCTGGGCCAGATCGGAGGCCTGATACAGATAGTCGGCAAAATCGGTCTGCTCGCTGACGGCACACCCCGGACAGATGGCCTGGAATTCCTCCAGATAGCACTCCGGGACGGTGCAGAACCGCAGCGGGCCGCCCTCGGTCTGCCCCTTCAGCACCTGGATGCCGCCGGCCACATCGCCCCCCAGAGGGAGATTGTAGTACACCTGGCCGTCCTGGTCGTGGAGACGGGAATAAAAGATCTCCCCGTCCATGGCATATTCCATTTTATAGTAATTCCGCCACATGAACATTCCGCCCACAGTAAAGTCGCAGGTCCTGGATTTCATCTGCCGGAAATAAGGCTGAACAAGAGGGATCTCATTCAGCGTCAGTTGCTTAAATTGCATGATGTGTCTCTTTTCTTTGTCGTAATAGGATCGCTGGCCCCCGCAGCGGCAAACAGCAGGGAGGGCTCTGGAGCTGTGCGCTCCTGTATCATGCCCGTTTTTGTCCTTTTTCTTCCATAAGAGGGCCTGTTTTTCGCTTTGAGGCTCCTCTATTATCTACCAAGCCGCTCTACATTACAAGTCCCTTTGCTGCCGGAGCAGAAATATCTGTCGGTCCCCCCTCATATACTCCACCAGTGAATGAATGGAGGAGTGTTGCTGCTTGAAAGGGAACATCGAGGAACGCGCCTGCCGGCTGGCGCTTTACATCATAGAGAACCGTGCCACGGTGCGGGCCGCCGCCCGGCAGTTCGGCATCAGCAAATCCACCGTACATACAGATGTAATAAATTAGAATGTTTTATATGGGCAATACAATAAGGTTGACACGACCATAAGGTTTGTTACTCTGTTTTTAGGTAACCGTCAAATTGTTAGGGTCGGGAGAAATTAACCATTTTGGGCCGGGAGAAAATCGCCAATCTCGGCCGGACGAAAATCGCCAATCAAGGGTAGCCAGCCCCCAGACAATATTGTTTACCCGGCCTGCTGTGGGTCAGCCGGTGAGCCAGTAGAAGTACGCAAGGCAACCGTCTCCAGTTTCCTGCCCCGGAAACTCTCCCCCTTAATGGTAAAGACCACAGCATCGTCAAAGATGCGGTCCAAGGCGCACAGGAGAGCATCGTTCTCGCAGAAGTTCTCCTTCCACTGAGCA
>NZ_CAJFGT010000097.1:0-8005 GCF_904377885.1 Flavonifractor sp. An112
GCTGTGGCCGCCGGCATCATGTTCTTCTGGGTCATGAAGAAGAAGGATGCCCTGGCCGCCGCTCAGCTGGGCTCCGACAAGCCCATCATGAAGTGGTTCCTGCCCTTCGGCAAGTACGTCTTCGTCCCCCTGTGCCTCCTCTGCTTCGTGCTCGGCATTGCCTGGGGCGGCATCGGCTAATCTGCCAAGCAGTTACAAAACAAAAATGGTCCGCTGCATTTGCAGCGGACCATTTTTTATTATCCATGATAGCCCAGGTCAGCCAGCAGGCGGGCCAAAACCTGCATTCGTTCTCCCAGCAGATCACCATCCCGAGCCAACGCATCCCGAAAGAGTGCAATATCCTCGCAGATATGGTCGTTGCCGGTACATACCTCTACCGTCATAGCGGCTCCCTGGAGACCCACCCGGTCGATCTGAGGGGTGTCCGGATCATACAGAGCAGGGAAGCGGTAGCTCTCCTCCCGAATGTAGTGGACTGCCCGGCAGGTGAGGATAGCCAGGTCCAGCACCCGGTGGAGGGGGAGCTCCTCCGACTGGCGGGACCACTTTTCACCAGTGTGCCGCCAGACTTTGGCGGAGATATCCACCCGGCCCCGGTCGTTCCATTGGGCCAGGCCAAGGCTCAGACCCTGGGCGTCGGTTTGATAGGCGCTGCGGCCGTCAATATTGCTGTAGTCCTCGGCTACAAAGACCGGCTTGTGCTTCAAATTGGTAGGGATTTGCATGGTTACCTCCTAATAACAAGTTAGTTATTTATTAAATTACTAAATGAGTAAACACAGTTTAACACAAATGGGGAACGCAGTCAAGATGACATACCAGTTAAATAAGCAAAAATGCCGGCCGCAGATGCGGCCGGCATTTTTTAGTAGGTCAGTCTTTGTGATCTTCCACGATCTCACCATTGCGGAAAGCCTGTACCAGGGCCATCAGATCGTCGATCTGCTCTTGGAGCTGGCGGCCTACGTCAGTCCCGGCGATTTTCAGCCGGGATTCCAACCGCTCAAATACCACCGAAGTAGAGGCGATGTCCTGGTTTTCCCGGATGGCGTTGGCCCGTCCAACAAAGGGCTCGTGGGAGACCAGCCGGAAGCAGGCGGAGTTGTAAATCAGCGTGTAGCCCGCAATGCCGGTGGTTTTCTGATAGGCTTTGCAGAAGCCGCCGTCGATAACCAGCAGCTTGCCGCCTGCCTTCATGGGGCTCTCGCCCTTTTTGGACTTTACCGGGATGTGCCCGTTGATGATGTGGCAGTGAGGTCCCTCCAGACCGAACTGCTTCAGCAGGAACTCACACACAGCGGGGTCGTTGTACAGCTGATAGTAGGCGTTTTTGGGCTCGGTCCAGGTGGACTCATCCAGAATGAACCGCCGCTCAAAGGTGGTCATACGGTCACGGCCAAAGATGGGGCTGTTGCGGCCTGCCCACAGGAACCACAGAAAGTCCATACCGAACTCCCGTTCTTCCGTGCCCGGCTTGCTGTAATAGGCCCGGCGGGCGTTGGTATCGGCATAATCCAGAAAGTCTTTGCCGGACAGGGTCACGCCGCCGATGGTAAAGGACTGGAGCTGACCATCCTCCGTCATGGGGATGCAGCCGTGGAAGAGCAGGTTGCCGTTGTAGACCTTGTACAGACTGCCCTTGGAGTAGAGGAAGCGAATGTGCCGCTGGAGCTTTTCGCTGTGGAGGAAGGAGCTGGTCAGCTGATTGATGAGGGTACTCTCTTCCTCGGTAAGGGTATAGGGATCGTTGGGGTCTACAGTGGGGAAGTCGGTATCCTCCATGGGATAAGTGGTGCCATTGATGGTGATGCACTTATTCTCATAGTCGATCTTGTCCAGCAGCAGCCGGTCCGCCATACCAAAGCAGGGGTTGCGCAGCAGTTTTTGCCCCTCCAGCTTGAAGAGAATGATGGTAATGGCCTTGTGCATTCGGGCAGCCAGCAGCTTATCCTTTTCCGTGTAGTGGGCGGCGTCTTCGTTGGTCAGCTTCACCTCAAAACAGTGGACATCGCAGTCCTTGTATACCTCGTTGGCAAAGACCGACAGAGGCCGCAGGGAGATGCCGTAGCCTGTCTCGATGACCTCCAGGTTGTTGTAGCGCAGGGAGTTGGCCAGTACGGTGGCCACCAGGGTGCGGGAGCCGGAGGCGGCACCCATCCACAGCACATCGTGGTTGCCCCACTGGATATCCACGCTGTGGTAGTTCATCAGAGAGTCCAGAATGATGTCCGCCCGAGGACCACGGTCAAAAATATCGCCCACCAGATGAAGATGGTCCACCGCCAGTCGCTTGATGAGCTCGCACAGCTGCACCAGGAAGTTGGAGGCCCGGTCGATGTCGATGATGGTGGAGATGATATTCTCGTAATAGTCCCGCTTGTCCATATCCTCGTAGTGGGTATGGATCATTTCATCAATGATGTAGGCGTATTCAGGCGGCATGGCCTTACGGACCTTGGAACGGGTGTATTTAGAGCTGACCAGACGGCACATCTCGATCAGGCGGTGGAAGGTGATGCGATACCACTCCCGCATATCGGTGGTCTCCCGCTCGATCTCCTCCAGTTTTTCCTGGGGATAGTAGATAAGGGTGGCCAGCTGGTCTAGATCGGCCTTGGATACGGTGGTGGCAAACAGGCTGTCCAGCTTCTCGCGTACCACGCCGGAAGCCGAATTCAGGATGTGAAGGAAGGCCTCATACTCGCCGTGTACGTCGGAGATAAAGTGCTCAGTGCCTTTGGGCAGGTTCTGAATGGCGTGGAGGTTGATGATCTCGGTGCTGGCAGCCTGGACATTTGGGTATTGTCGGGCCAGCATTTTCAGGTAGTGCAGGTTTTCCGGACGGTATGCTTTCTTACCTTCCATGGGAGGGCCTCCTTTTGGATGTCGTTGCCAATATTATCCCACTTTATGTGGCTGGTTGCAAGTAGAATCCAACCGTTGTTGGACTTGACAGTGTAAAATCTCGGGATATAATTGATATGTCAATCGTTGATATGTCAATTAGGAAGGTGAGTGGATGGAAAAGACGTTCCATATGCTGCTCTACCGGGCTTTTCATGCCCAGCGGGGGGCGCTGCGTCCCTGCCTGGCGGAGGTAGGACTGGGAACCGGTCAGCCCAAACTGCTGGGTTATCTCAGCCAGCATGGTCCCAGCCGCCAGCGTCAGCTGGCCGACTACTTTGAGATCGATCCGGCGGCGGTATGCCGGATGCTGGACAGCCTGGAAAAGGGCGGCTTTGTGACCCGGTGCGGGGATGGACAGGACAAGCGCCGGGACCGAATCGAGATCACTCCTGCTGGCCAGACGGCCTATGACGCCTGGCGAAGCTGCTGCCGTACCATGGAGGAACGGATGCTGGAGGGGTTTACGCCGGAGGAGCGGGAGCGGTTCGCCGGCTACCTGAGTCGGGTGTACCGCAATCTGAAGACAGCAGGGGAGGGACGGTCATGAAAGAACTGAAACGCCTGCTGTCCTATTTGGGCCCCTACCGCCGGGACCTGTTTCTGGGCGGATTATTGGTGCTGGTGGAGACCGCCTTTGAGCTGGTGATCCCGGTGCTGATGGCTGACCTCATTGACGTGGGAGTAGAGAACCGGGATCTGAATTATATTGTGGTCAAGGGTGTACAGATGGGCGTATGTGCTGTACTGGCTTTGATCACCGGCCTGCTGTATGCCCGGTTTGCCGCCCGGGCTGCCTACGGCTGGGGCGCCCGTATCCGGGAGGCCCAGTATGAGCGGGTCCAGGACTACGCCTTTTCCAACTTGGACCGCTTTGAAAGCTCCTCTCTGGTTACCCGTATGACCACCGATGTAACGGTGCTGCAAAACGCAATCAATGGCGGACTGCGGCCCCTGGTGCGCAGCCCGGTGATGCTGGTGATGGGATTAGGACTGTCCTTCTGGATGAATGCCCGGCTGGCTCTGATTTTTGTGGTGACTGCTCCCATACTGGCGCTCATCCTCTTTTTTGTGGTGCGTAAGGTGGCGCCCATGTACGGCAGGCTCCAGAAGGCCATGGATAAGCTGAACAATGTGGTTCAGGAGGGCCTTACCGCCATCCGGGCGGTGAAGGCTTTTGTGCGGGGGGAGTATGAGGAGGAGAAGTTCCAGTCGGTCAATGAGGAGCTGATGGCCACAAGTCAGCGGACCTTCCACTTTGCGGTACTCAACCTGCCTGCTTTCCAGTTCACGATGTATACTGCCATCGTGCTCATTCTGTGGTTCGGCGGCGGCATGATCCTGGGCGGCAGTCTCCAGGTGGGGGAACTGACCGGCTTTCTCAGCTATGTGCTCCAGGTGATGAACTCCTTCATGATGATTTCCAACGTGTTCCTGCTGCTCACCCGATCTCTGGCCAGTGCCCATCGCATTGCAGAGGTATTGGAGGAGAAGCCGGCCCTTGTTTCTCCGGCTCAGCCGGTGGAGGAAGTGCCCGACGGCAGCGTGGACTTTGAGAGTGTTTCCTTCAAGTACCATACCGACGCCAGGGAATATGCTCTGTCTGGGGTAAATTTGCATATTAGAGCAGGACAGACTGTGGGTATCCTGGGCGGCACAGGCTCTGCCAAGACTACCCTGGTACAGCTCATTCCCCGGCTGTACGATGCCACGGAAGGTACTGTGCGGGTTGGTGGGCACGATGAAAAGGACTACGACCTGACAGTTCTGCGGGATGCGGTGGGCATCGTGCTCCAAAAAAATGTGCTCTTCTCCGGTACTGTCCGGGAGAATCTGAAGTGGGGCGACCCGGATGCCGACGATGAGACCCTGTGGGCGGTTTGCCGGGCGGCCTGCGCCGATGAATTTCTGGAGCGAATGCCGGACGGCCTGGATACCGATCTGGGGCAGGGGGGCGTCAACGTCTCCGGCGGCCAGAAGCAGCGGTTATGTATTGCCCGAGCCCTGTTGAAAAACCCCAAGATTCTGATTTTTGACGACTCCACCAGTGCGGTAGATACTGCAACAGAGGGCAAGATCCGGGGGGCTCTGACCAAGCTTACCGGTGTGACCAAGATTATTATTGCCCAGCGAGTCACCTCGGTGATGCACACCGATCTTATTGTCATCCTGGAGGACGGCAGAATTCACGCCGCCGGCACCCATAGGGAACTGTTGGAGCATGACCCCATCTATCAGGAGATCTACGCATCCCAGATGAAAGGAGGGGAGGAGAATGGCTAGACAGCTCAGCGCAAAAAAGCCCAAGCACCTGGGTTACACCATTCGCGCCCTTCTGTCCTATCTGGGAAGACACAAGTTCCTGCTGCTGGCGGTAGCGGTGTTGGTTACTGTCAGTGCTCTGGCCAACCTGCTGGGCACCTATATGATCCGACCGGTGGTCAATAACCTGGCTACAGGGGGGATGGAAGCCCTGCTGAGAGGGGTGGCCATCACTGCCCTCATCTATCTGGCGGGAGCCCTGGCGGCCTGGGGCTATACCCAGACCATGGTGAAGGCGGCACAGAAGGTACTTTACGATATCCGCCGGGACTTGTTCGCCCATCTCCAGAAGCTGCCCCTCCGCTTCTTCGATACCCGCCGCCACGGCGACGTGATGAGCTACTTCACCAACGACGTGGACACCATTTCGGACGCCCTGAACAACAGCTTCGCTATGGTGATCCAGAGCTTCATTCAGGTGGCAGGTACCCTGACCATGCTCTTCATCCTCAACTGGCGGCTCACCCTGGTAGTAGCGGTATGCTATGTGGTCATGTTTCTCTATATCCGCTATAGCGGAAAGCGAAGCAAGGCCTACTACAACAAGCAGCAGCGGGCATTGGGTGATCTGGACGGCTATATTGAAGAGATGGTGGCGGGCCAGAAGGTGGTCAAGGTCTTCAACCATGAAAAAGCCAACCTGCGGACGTTTAGAGAGAAAAACGAAGCGCTTCGCAAGGCGGGTACCGGTGCTCAGAGCTACGCAGCCACCATGATCCCTGCGGTAGTGAGCATCTCCTATATTAACTATGCCATTGTGGCTGCCCTGGGAGGCTATATGGCCATGGCAGGCATGACCGACGTGGGAAGCCTGGCCAGCTATCTGGTCTTTGTGCGTCAGGCCGCCATGCCCATCAACCAATTTACCCAGCAGACCAACTTCCTGCTGGCTGCCCTGGCTGGCGCCGAGCGGGTTTTTGAGGCTATGGACCAGACTCCGGAGGTTGACGACGGTCAGGTGAGGTTGGAAAAGCGCGACGGGGGCTGGGTTTGGCGCAAGCCTGACGGCTCTGAGGTGCCCTTGCGGGGGGATGTCCGCTTTGAAGGTGTCACCTTTGGTTATGATGCCGGTCACCCCATTCTGAAAGACATCAGTCTCTTTGCCAAGCCCGGCCAGAAGATCGCCTTTGTGGGCTCTACCGGCGCGGGCAAGACCACCATCACCAATCTGATCAACCGCTTCTACGATGTACAAAAGGGGCGGGTGACCTATGACGGCATAGACGTGAAGGACATCCGGAAAGATGATCTGCGGCGATCCCTGGGCATGGTACTTCAGGATACCCACCTCTTTACCGGTACCATTGCCGATAACATCCGCTTTGGCAAGCTGGATGCCACCATGGAGGAGGTGGAGAAGGCGGCCAAAATCGCCAACGCTGATTCCTTCATCCGCCGCTTGCCCCAGGGCTACGACACTATGGTGACGGCAGACGGAGCCAATCTGTCTCAGGGCCAGCGGCAGCTACTTGCCATTGCCCGGGCGGCAGTGGCTGACCCACCGGTACTCATTTTGGACGAGGCAACCAGCAGCATTGATACCCGCACCGAGGCCCTCATCGAAAAGGGAATGGACCAGCTGATGGAGGGGCGGACGGTGTTTGTGATTGCTCACCGGCTGTCCACGGTCCGTAATGCTGACGCTATTATGGTGCTGGAACAGGGGCAGATTGTGGAGCGGGGCAGCCACGAGGACCTGCTGGCTCAGCAGGGAGAATATTATCAGCTGTACAACGGTATGTTTGAACTGAGCTAAAAGGGCATAAAACTTCATGCGCCAAGAGCACACCACGAAAACGGGCGAGGCTTGTGGCGCATGAAGTTTATGCGCATATGGGCCGTCCCGGCCCATGCGCTTTGATTTCATGGCCGTGCCGCTGAAAGCGGCATATGGCCAATTTTGCTATGCTTTTGCATAGCAAAAAAGGACGCCGTCAGGCGTCCTTTTTTTATGCTGGATTAGAACAGGTGAATGGTGGTGATCAGGCCGGAGAACACGATGGAAACGGTGGAGCACAGCTTGATCAGGATGTTCAGAGAGGGGCCGGAGGTGTCCTTGAAGGGGTCGCCCACGGTGTCGCCGATCACGGCGGCCTTGTGGCAATCGGAACCCTTGCCGCCGTGGTGGCCGGCCTCAATGTACTTCTTGGCGTTATCCCAAGCGCCGCCGGCGTTGGACATGAACACAGCGACCACGAAGCCGGTGACGGTAACACCGCCCAGCAGGCCCACAACGGCCTCAGCGCCCAGGATCAGGCCCACGATGACGGGGACGATAATGGCCAGCAGGGAGGGGATAACCATCTCATGCAGAGCGCCCTTGGTGCACAGGTCCACGCAGGAGGCGTAGTCGGGATCAGCTTTGCCCTCCATGATGCCGGAGATCTCACGGAACTGACGGCGAACCTCCACCACGATGGACTGGGCGGCACGCTGCACACCGCTCATGGTGAGGGCGGCGAAGATGAAGGTAAGCATGGCGCCCACGAACAGACCAACCAGCACGGCGGGGTTGGTGAGGGACAGGTCCATGGCGTGGTCCAGCTTGCCCTTGACCACGTCCACATAGGAGACCAGCAGAGCCAGAGCGGTGAGGGCGGCGGAACCAATGGCGAAGCCCTTACCGGTGGCGGCGGTGGTGTTGCCCAGGGAGTCCAGAGCGTCAGTACGGTTGCGGACCTCCTCGCCCAGGCCGCTCATCTCGGCGATGCCGCCGGCGTTGTCGGCCACGGGGCCATAGGCGTCGGTGGCCAGGGTGATGCCCAGGGTGGACAGC